>NZ_JAEHBO010000030.1:0-53134 GCF_016483575.1 Bacillus cereus group sp. N12 | reverse complement strand
CTGTTACACCGCTCCAGTTTCCTACATATTCATAAGAACCAGTAAGTGCATTAAATAATGATGTCTTCCCTGTATTCGGATTCCCTAGCAAAGCTACCTTATTCACGCTAATTCCACCTTTATCATTTTCGCGTCACAATGACGAATACTAATTAACTGTCCACGACACTCCAATGTACAAGGACCTTTAAACATCGCTTTCTGTTTCAGGCGAAGTTCGCTTCCTTCCGCTAGACCGAAAGCAGCTAGTCTACGCTTTAATAGCTGATCTAAAGACTGAATGCTTTTTACTAACACTTTCTCTCCAATTTTAATATCTACTAAGCTCATAACCTTCCCCCTCAGAAGAGAATGATAATTATTTTCAAAAAAATTATACCACACCCAATTTCTCTTGTACTATACCCTTTTGCTTCATATTTATTAACATTTCGCTACAATTGTATTTCAATTATTGTCATGCTGTATTCATTTGCCATTCTCATCCATTTCGCTTACAATAAACAATAGCAAATAAAGAATCTCGTTATCACTGGGGGAGCCATGCCGCTGAGAGGGAACACTTCGTTCCGACCCTTCGAACCTGTTAGTTAATGCTAACGCAGGGATTGTGCAAACGTCCGAAATACATACCTCATTTTTATTTACGTATTTCGTATCCTCCTATGATATCTATTCTTTTTTGTACAACTTGGATTTAGGGGGAGACAACATGCGTAACACTAATTTACAAGCGATGATCGAATCTGCTATTCTTGCAGCCTTCGCCATGGTCATCGACATTTTACCATTATCAATTAAACTTCCAACAGGCGGTTCTATCTCATTCGCTATGATTCCTATTTTTATTATTGCTTACCGCTGGGGCTTTAAATCAGCTTTCTTAGGTGGTTTAGTTTGGGGACTATTACAAATTGTCGTAGGTGATGCCTACATTTTAACACCAGTTCAAGCATTCATTGAGTACTTCATTGCCTTTGCTTTTATCGGATTTGCCGGGTTATTCTATCGTCCAATTCAAAATGCACTTTTAGCATCTAATGCGAATGGCAACGAACAATCAAACTTAAGTAGCCATAAAAATAAACCTTCATCAAAACAAAACCAAGGAAAGAAAGTAATTGGATTCATTATCGTTGCTACATTTATCGGTAGTCTAGCTCGTTACTTCTGTCACTTTATTGCCGGTATTATTTTCTGGGGACAATATGCACCGAAAGGTCAATCAGCTGTGCTATATTCATTAATCGTAAATGGCAGCACAATGCTTGGTTCTTTTATTCTATGTACAGTTTTACTTATATTTTTATTTATCACTTCACCACGCTTATTCAAAAGCATCAATGCTTATCAAATAAATGCAAACAAAAAGGGCGCTTAACTAGCGCCCTTTTTTATATCAAAATTCTCAATGAGTAATATCAATAATAAATACAATAAATGCACAAAGAAAAATAAATACCATCACACCTAGTAAATTGCTATTCATGGCTAATCTACTCCTTACATAACCTCTTTTTCTAACAAGATTATATCTCTTAAAAATAAAGATTAGGTAAAGATAATATGAAAATAACTTAAAAAAAAGCGTAGCATGTATGATCTACGCTTTTTTCGGTAAGTAGAAGTAAAATAACACACCGTCTTCTGTATTCTTTACTCCATATTCAGCTTCGTGTAGTTCTAAAATATTCTTTGAAATGGCAAGCCCAAGCCCCGTTCCACCTTGTGAACGATGACGCGCTGCATCCACGCGATAAAAACGATCCCAAATTTTATCTAATTGCTCTTCTTCAATATGAGTACCTTTATTTTCAATACACACTTTTATACGATTTTTCTCATCTATTGTAGAAATAATAATATCCTCTTTATTCGGTGTATAACGTATGGCATTCGTAATGAAGTTCACGATGACTTGTTCAATCCGGCCTTGATTTGCGACTACTTCAAATGGACCTATGTTTTTATGAACACGAAGTTCTTTTTTCTCTATTTCTACAGAAAGGTGTTCACATATATCTTCAATTACTGTATCGATATAAAATGAATCCATTTTCATTTTATATGTACCTGACTCAAATTTAGCTAACTCAAGCATATCTAAAATTAACGTATCCATTTTATCTACTTCTCGTTCCATCGCTTGAAAATAGTACTCTTTTTTATGTTCAGCTACCCCATCCTTTAAAATAGAAATACAGCTTTTCATAATACTTAGCGGTGTTTTTAATTCATGCGAAACACCAGAAATGAATTCCTTCCGCGTCTTTTCTAGCTTTCTTTCCTTTTCAATATCTTGTTCTAGCTGTCCAATATGCGAATGGAGTTTATTCGATAGCGTATTAATATTTTTCGATAAATCACCAATTTCATCTTTTGAAGTAATTGGTATTTTTTCTGTGAAATCTAAATGCGCTATTTTTTTGGTCGTATCATTTATTTTTAATAACGGTTTTGCGATTTGTTTTGAGTAATAGAACGAAGCTAGAAATATAAGAACGACTACAAACGCAACAATGTAAATGTAATAATCTTGCACCATTTGCACAGCTTCATCTACAGGCTGTAAAGAAGCCATTGCATAAATATATGTTACCGATCCGTCTTTTTCTTTTATTGGTTTGATTAATAATTTATATTTTATATCATTTTTTTCATAGTCCATTGTTTGTGTTGCATATTGTATGTGTTTGTTTTCCTTTAGTAATAAATCAGCTTGAAATTCTTTTATGTTATCCAAGAATATACTATTTTTATAAATTGGATTCACAGGACCTTTTACATCTGGGAGCTGTACTTTTGTAACACGTCCTTCTATGTAAAAGCCTAATTCCTGAGCAGCTTCTTCCTGAACAGCTGGTTTCTTTTCCTTAACAAGTTGCTCCCCAGCTGCTCTCCTTTTCTCCTCATCTAATTTAATTTTCTCCTGAAACGCTTTTTCTAATGGCTTATTAGATCCATTTAAATTTTGCTTACTTAACGTGAAAGAGAATGGAATAAAACTATCTTCTTGTTTCATCCCAGAAACAGACATTATTTGTCCTAAAAACTGATCTGATGATTTATTATCAATCTCCTCTATATTGACGAGATTGTATAAGGGAATCTTGAATATTTGTTGTCCAAACTCCTTTTGTTTCCTACGGTCTATCGTTACCTCAAAATAAAAATCATCCACATGTTTTAAATTCCCATTCTGATCTAATGTCGTAATCCACGTATTATTTTCTCTAAAAAAGTCTTGCTCCAGTTTCTGAATTCCTTCTGCATTTCCTGCGTAATTTAAATAATTCTTTTCAAAGGAATTTAAATTCACTTTAATATCTTCTACTTTTCGATTCGCATAATATTGTTTGAAAAATATCGTTTGTCCAATAAATATCGTCGCTAAAATTAACATACATAATGCTGTTGTGAGAGTAAATAATTTTAGTACAATCCCTTTTCTCATACATTCCCCTCAAATTTATATCCAGTTCGTACTACAGTTGTAATGTACTTTGCTTTCTCTCCTAATTTATTTCGCAAATTACGAATATGGCTATTAACTGTTCGATCATCGCCAGCAAATTCGTATCCCCAAATTCTTGAAATTAATTGTTCCCTTGTTAGTACAATCCCTTGGTTTTTCATGAAATACACCAATATTTCAAACTCCGTATGCGTTAAACTAACATCTACCTCATCAACAGTAACAGTACGTGATGGAAAATGAACGTGGATACCATGAATTGATAACGTATCATCTTCATTCTCTAAAGGTTTCTTCGATGCTTTTCTACTTTCTAATAATCGTTTCGCTCTTGCTAATAAAATTGGTGGACTGTACGGCTTCGTCACATAGTCATCTGCTCCAAGTTCAAAACCAAGTAACGTATCATCTTCATCTACGCGCGCCGTCAACATAATAATAGGCACCTCGGACGTCTTCCGAATTCTTCGGCAAACAGACCATCCATCGAGTTCCGGCAACATAATATCTAAAATAACTAAATCAACCTCTTCTTCTTCAAATACAACTAAAGCTTCTTTCCCGTCCCTTGCTTCAAACACTACATATTGTTCACTTAAAAAATAGTCCTTTAATATTTCACGTAATATATCTTCATCTTCAACAATTAAAATGTTTTTTGACATAACGTATGTATCCCCCTCTCGCCTTCAGAAACTATAATTTTATTTTGAATAACTAGCAGTTAACTTCGCCTCGATAATATATCTATCCGGTGCATCTCCTATATAATCAAATGGGTAACAAGTTGTTAGTGTTAATAGTGGTTCTTCTTTTTTTATAATAACAGTACGATCATCCGCATGGGTAATCCACGTCTTTTGAATTTCATATGTGTAAGTTTTATTATCATACTCTAAAATAAGAGTATCCTTTTCTTTCAACTCTCCTAAATCTGTAAATACAGTATCCCGATGCCCACTTAATACAGTATGTCCCCCTCCAGATGGCGTTGTCGTTAAATCGCTAACAAACATACCAACTCCTTTTTTGAGCGTTGCATCATTCGCTCCCCAATATATAGAAAACTTCTTCTTTATTTTCGGTATATTTAACATTGCTACTTTTTCTCCTTCTTTATGTTCTATTTGAGAAGAAGGCACTTGAGAAGTTACAGGTGTTTCATGAGAAAGTTGAGTATCTTGTATATTTTTAAGTTTCTTTATTTCTTCTGCCGTTAATTCTTGCGCAGAGCTTTTTCCTTTATACCATTCCACAGCGTAATATGATCCCATGAATAGCCCTATGGCCATCAATATGATACCGATATAATTGAGTAACTTCATGTTTCATCCCTCCATGCAAAAAATGGTAGGAATAACCTACCATTTTTAATATATGAAATTATCCCATTCTTTATAGGACAATATTTTATTTACGCCTTAACTTTATTACGACGATTCAAACCAAATAATGTACCTACCGCTACGAGACATGCGCTTAATCCCATCATTGCTACATTATTAGATGCTGTATTTGGTAATTTTTCACCTTTTACAATTGGCTTCGCTACTTCTTTTTTTGCCGCATCATTTTTTTGTTTTACTTGTGCCTCTTCTTTTTTCCTTACTTCATTCTTTTGTTGCTCTTTTATCGCAGCTTCTTTTTTAGCCATATCACTTTTCTCTTGTACTTGTGCCGCTTGCTTTTTCTCTTCTTCATTTTTTTGCTGCGCCTTAATTGCTTCTTCTTTTTTAGCTTTATCTTGTTGCACTTGCGCTGCTTCTTCCTTTGTTACTGTTCCAGTATCCGCACTTGCTACTGAAGAATATCCTACTGTTAAAAGTGCCATTGCACAGATTGGTAATAGTTTCTTTTTCATTTTATCTCTCTCCTCTTATACGTTTTACATCACTTCGCATCGGATGTATCACTAGAATAAACAAGAGATATAAATATAAGATGCAGATGAAATATATTTCATTTAAAGATTTCATTGTAAAAAATAAAAAAACATCGCAATATATACGATGTTTTTTTGGGTGCGTGTCTCAATATTTACATGTTACTTTCGCGTGTTTCAGAAGTAGAGCGGGCCGGAGCGATAACTAATTGTCTCGGCTCAGTTTTCTTGAAGTGATTTTTGACGTTACACTTACGACGTTGAACAACCCACGCTTTAATAGGATTTGTTAAAATAATCTTTTGCTCTTCGTTAGGGGCCTCTTCTTCCAATCTACAACTTTCGCTCCATTTACGCCATTTCATTGTAAATTGCGAAGAAGAATGATCGTCTTTACGATCAAACAAGTGCAAAAAATCCATTTCTCCAGCTAGCATTACGGTGTTACTAGTCGCTAAAAAAGAAAAGGTTGTCCAACGTTTCTCCATGCCCTCCTACTCCTTCTTCACATATAGAGTACCTAAAACTTAATTTACCTAAAATATGCTTGCCTTTTACCTTACACCCTTAGTTTATCCAAAATACTATTATGCAACTATCGATTTGTCTTACAACTACCTTACAGTTTTGTAAGAAACGAAAAAACCTTCACTATATATACGTGAAGGTTTCTTAATTCTTATCTATATGATTTTTCATATTATCAAGTCCAGCTTCTTTGAGCTGTGATATCATACCGTGGGAAATTGCGCCTAATACTAAAGTCATTCCAATTAGTGAAATGCGAATTGCAGGTACATCAATTATGTAAGCCAACATACCAAGAACAATTGTTAAAAGCAATGCTTTTATAAATGTTACACTTGTATACTGTTTCTTTTTCATCATAATCACCCTTTGTGGAAGCGTTTTCTTAATGTAATCAGTATATCATATCATCTGACTATTTTGTGGGGATTTTTGTAAAAACCTTATGTCTTCTTTGACTTTTTTCTTTCTATCCTTTACAGTCGAAATGTTCACAAGTTTTACACTGTAGGAGGATTCAAATGAAAATTGAAATAAAAGACACTTTAATTTCTGAAGAACAATTACAAGCAAAAGTAAAAGAACTAGCACTTCAAATCGAGCGTGACTTTGAAGGAGAAGAAATCGTAGTTATCGCCGTATTAAAAGGTTCATTCGTATTTGCTGCTGATTTAATTCGTCACATTAAAAACGAAGTAACAATCGACTTTATCTCTGCATCTAGCTACGGAAATCAAACAGAAACAACTGGAAAAGTAAAACTATTAAAAGATATCGATGTAAACATTACTGGAAAAAACGTAATTGTCGTAGAAGACATTATCGATTCTGGTTTAACACTTCACTTCTTAAAAGATCACTTCTTCATGCACAAACCAAAAGCATTGAAATTCTGTACGTTACTTGATAAACCTGAACGCCGTAAAGTGGACTTAAAAGCTGAATATGTTGGCTTCCAAATTCCAGACGAATTTATCGTTGGCTACGGCATCGACTGCGCAGAAAAATATCGTAACTTACCATTTATCGCTTCAGTTGTAACGGAGTAATATAATAAAATAAAGTGAAACTTTAATCAGTGGTTTTTTTCTCCCACTGATTATTAGCCTTCACCAATCGGGCTTTTACGGGCAGTTAATCTCCCACCTGACTTCCTCGTATTCGGCGAAATTTGAGGTGGGAGTCTTACTGCCCGTTAAGCGGGGTAAACTTCCATCAATTACTGATGGAAGTTTATTTTCTATCACAATTCGTAAAAGACAAAGGGAGAGAATAAAAATGACAAAGACAAAATTTGAAAAGGTACTCCTCATCGTAAATCCAAAAGCTGGACAAGGCGACTTACATACAAATTTGGCGAAAATCGTACCACCTCTTGCGGCAAATTTTCCTGACTTACGTATCCTTCATACGAAAAAACAAGGCGATGCAACAAAATATTGTCAGGAGTTTGCTAGTAAAGTAGATTTAATTATCGTCTTTGGCGGTGACGGAACTGTATTTGAATGCACAAACGGCTTAGCCCCTCTTGAAACTAGACCTACACTTGCAATTATTCCAGGCGGAACTTGCAACGACTTCTCGCGCACACTTGGTGTTCCACAAAACATTGCAGAAGCGGCAAAACTTATCACAAAGGAACACGTAAAACCAGTTGACGTTGCAAAAGCAAATGGACAACATTTCTTAAACTTCTGGGGCATTGGTCTCGTATCTGAAGTATCAAATAATATCGATGCAGAAGAAAAAGCAAAGCTTGGAAAAATCGGCTACTACTTAAGCACAATTCGAACTGTAAAAAATGCTGAAACATTCCCAGTAAAAATCACTTATGACGGACAAGTATATGAAGACGAAGCTGTCCTTGTTATGGTTGGAAACGGTGAATATCTTGGTGGTATTCCTTCCTTTATTCCGAACGTAAAATGTGATGACGGTACACTTGATATTTTCGTAGTCAAGTCAACAGGCATTCAAGCGTTTAAAGATTATATCGGAAAGAAACTATTTGAAGACTCAAATGAAAATGATATTTTCCATGTAAAGGCGAAATCCATTCATATTGAAACAAAAGAAGAAAAAGAAGTAGATACAGATGGCGAAAGTTCGCTTCATACACCGTGTCATATTGAATTGTTACAAGGACACTTTACGATGATTTATAATCCTGCGGTTGTATAAGAAAAAACGAGTGCTATCACTCGTTTTTTCTCTTCTAATCTAGTTATGTTGTTGAATCATTTCTTGTATTTCTTTAACTCTCTCCAAAGTAATTCCATTTCTTTGTTCGATCGCTAAAGGATGCTCGGTTGGCTCTAATTCAACATACGGCGCCATTCCTACTTCTCTTATATGTACATTTGTTTTTAAATTTAGTGTTTCTGGATAAACTGGTATTTCTACAGATAACCAACCAAAGTAAGGATCACTATTTTCTCGGCCTCTTTCATCCCACTTCTCTAATACTTCATCATAACTTTCTTTACTAAGTGATGCCCACACAGTCCAAATGAAATTTTCGTGATAATCAATTATAGGAATCTCTAAACATCCTCTAATAAAATAATGTTCATCATCCATTACACAAAGATCTGATGTTAAATGGAACCGTCCCTCTCTTTCATGAGGCGCCACCTCGTAATAATAATATGGCGCTTCACTTCCGTAGCATAAAGGAAGTTTAAAACGATTCATCTGTACTTTTTCTCCGGATTTTCTTCTTCTTTTCATTTGTTATTCTTTCTCCTATCCTTTTCAGTCACAATCAAATTCTACCCAATTTTTCCAATGCGTATTAGCATTTTTATTCACAATAACACTTGAATCTTTCTTCTCTATTGCAGCGGCTACTGATTGGAAGAATTCATTTTCACTTACTTTTTCTTCTTCAACATGTTTCCATTCTTCCGTTTCATAGGCTACTTGCCAGTCGCCTTCTAAACCAAACTCTTCTAAAATTTCTTCTTTATCCCACCATAATAATTCTTTAGCTTCATCATTAGTAGCAAGCATACGCATGAAGTATGTTGGATACTGCTCTGTCGTTTGTACTTCTATTCCATTATTCGCATAATCTTCTTCTGTAAATTGATATTCAAAATGATGCTCACGAATCTTTAAACTGCCGTTATAAATATCCAGTATAAATTCACCTTCATCATCAAACAACTCATAATCGCCATCATTTAATTGCAAAATGCCATCATCACCCATTGAATGAGTAATACTATCTCCATATACTTGAATATCATTAAATACACCTAATGAACCTGTACCAACAAATTGAAACACCATTAACCAATCCTGATTCTCTCTTTTCATTATCTAAGATAGGAAATTCATACTTACTTTGCTTTCTATCTAATAACCTTAAAATATCTTTTTGCACATTTATCACCTTTTCATTAATATTATCTAACATTTACCGTGCTCTCATGCAGCTGAAAAAATTCCTCTTTCATTGAGTAATAAAAACTCTCAATCTGTTACTTGAAAAACTTCAGAATCTATATTTAATATTTTTTATAAATCTTGATGATTAAAGTTATCTCTTAGACCATGCATATGATAATTAGCATGTATACCATCAATATCTTCTGCTAATATGCTATGCATGTACCATCCATGCTCTTGTAGCATATTTTCTTCCCATGCATCTAAATCCTCTTCTAAATCTTCATCAAGCAAATTCGGATCATACCACACGTCCTCGTAATCTCCAGCAATTAAAAATCTCCAACCAGATGGTAACCCTAAATACTTCTTTATTTCAGGTGCCCATTCATCAATATGTTGAACGTGTAAAGGAAGAAAGAAATCTTCTTCTGTCCCCATTTCTTCACCAGCCCAAATGTACCAACCTGTCGTTCCGTTTTCTACAGGCATTCGTAACCCATTAATTGGAACGGTACCACTTTTCACATTTTGCGCTATTCCTAACTTAAAGTTATCTGGTATTCTACATACTCCGCCCCATATTTTTCACATATGCGTAGTTGCTCTTTTATGCATTTCTTCATCCTCTT
This sequence comes from Bacillus cereus group sp. N12, assembly GCF_016483575.1. Classification (NCBI taxonomy): domain Bacteria; kingdom Bacillati; phylum Bacillota; class Bacilli; order Caryophanales; family Bacillaceae; genus Bacillus; species Bacillus cereus group sp. N12. Next base: position 43,224 of record NZ_JAEHBO010000030.1, on the reverse strand, counting down.
AGCATACTCCTCATTTTTTGAAATATAGATTTCTTTGCTGAAGCACGCTCTAACTTCCATAACCCGCACGGATTATAAAATGAATCCTCTTGTTCATAACGATTATCTATATAATGAGATAGATGATACACAGGAGCATTTTCTGTGAAGTTAATTGTATCTCCATCTTTCAAATTAGGTTTTTCCAATATATTATGTAGGTTAAAATCATTTAATAAATCTACAGCTACTTCCGGCTCTATTCCTCCGTCTAAAACAACGTCTGGTAGATTAAATGCTTGCATTCCACATGAATAATAACCGTCCTCTTCATCTCCAACTAAAGTTACAAGATGTGAATACATAGGGAAGATTTCCTTATCCTCTGCAAGCTCTTGCCATTCTTCTTTTGAATAAGCTACACCTGCTGTTTCAACTTTTAAAGCAAGTCCACCTGCATTTAAAAGTTCCATTCCTACATCAATTACTTCTTGTAACCTCTCTGTATCGTCAACTTTTGCAATAACATACACTGTATAAGTATGCTTCTCCAAATCCCGAAGCAATTCTTCATCAAAACGCTCACCACTTGCATAGAAGAAAGCCTCTCTCAAAGAAGGATCTTGTTCATATATATCGATTTCAAAGCCAATCTCCTTCTCCTTATGGTGCATACTATTCCCTGCTAACATATAGTTACTTTTACTCACAACTTCTTGTATTAATTCTGTTCTATCTTTCCATAAACCAGGTACTCCAATAACGATTTGTGTCTCCATTAACATGCTCCCTTTCCAATTAAAATCACTACAATATTTTGGATGATAAAAAAGCATAGCTGAATTACTAAGCACATTCTACTAATCTTCTTTAAAACCCTTAAGAAATACGTAGTAAGCATTTCTTATATATATTGCTCTATATAAAATCCTAGTTATTTCTATATTGTATTTTATACTATCTATTAATTAGCGCTACTTACTTTCATTAAAAATCTAATGAATTCTAGAAAGAAACTCAACTAAAGAACATAAGGTTTTAAAGAAAAAATATCTATTCCGACTCTTTATCGACACTTTTCGATTTTCTATTTCATAATCACTCAAAATGAATTACAATATATTCATACAAAAAGATATCGTAAACTAAGTGTAATATCTACCTTGTTTATTAGTATTAAATAAACAAAAAATCCCGTGTCCAAACTCAACACGGGATTTTTTCATTTACTAACAATCCGAAAATAAGCACGAACCGTCAACAAATAATAACCAATATAAATAACGCTATACACGCCAATGCTAATTAACAACGGGACTGCAATTTCATATGGAATAACTGTCGCTAATCCTTTCAGCGCAAATAAAGTGTGTAATATACCAAGTACTAAAGGAGTGAAGAAGATAAATCTCATTTGTTTTGCGATTGCCTTTTTCATTTCTTTTTTCGTAACACCGAGTTTTCCAAGAACGATGTACCGTTCACGGTCTGCATGTGCTTCTGTTAATTGTTTGAAGTAAATGATAGATCCTGTTGCAAGTAAAAATACAAGTCCTAAGAACATACCACTAAACATCATTAAACCTGATATTTCAATACCATCACGGAAAATAGTATAGAAATCACTGAATTGTTCTCTTCCTTCTGCATCTTCTTCCGGTATTACTTTCTTTAATTTCTCTGTTAACACTTTACTATTTCTTTCATCTTTCACATCAATATTTTTCACAGTATGAGCTCCAATTGCCTTCTTCGCTTGCTCATACACTTCATCCGGAACGACAACTAGAAGTTCATATAAGTTTGTAATATTTTTTGCTTGTACATCTTTCACTTGTACTGGTGCTACTTCTCCAATTGGGAAGATAGCTTCTCGATTTTTATATACGCCACTATCCCTCTTCCCTTCACTGTACATGCCATCAAATGCATACGCTTCTGTCTTCTTTAAAGACACAGTTTCTTCATTTAAATACTTTGCAATTTTATTAAATGCTGACTGTGCGATAATTTCAGTTGTTCTTGCATGTAAACTATCTTTATTTGAAATATTATCACCGTATTCACCTATCACTTTTACTGTCTCTAACTCATATTGATGAATGACTTCATTCTTTTCTTCTTTTAAAATCTCATTCACTTTACGATCCACATGATTATCTTTCACTTCATATGAATAACTAACTGGCTTATATTTTTTTGCTTGCATGTATGTGTTGTAATACATCGTAACAGAAGTTCCAACCGCCGTTAACGTTACTGCGCTTAATACTGCAATCGTCGCTAACGATTTCGCATTTCCTTTAATGCGGTATAGTAACTGAGATGTCGTCACAATTTGCATTCCGTTATAGAATGAAGATTTTTTGTTTCGCACTCTTTTTAATACAAAGACTGTAAAGAACATAAATAATAAATATGTTCCAAGTACTGTTGCTAATAAAATGTAAAGAGCAAGTGGCATAAAGTTATCACTGTTTGCATTTTTAATAGCCGTTACTGATAAGAAATACCCTGATCCAATTAATAATATAGAAATGATAGCCATTATTTTAGAACCTTTTGGCATGACTTCGCCTTCGTTATCTGCACGGAATAGCTCAATTAACTTAAATTGATAAATAACGCGGTACCCTTTAAACGATGTGTATAAAATAATGAAACAAAAAATAACTGCTGTATCTATAACCGCTCCAATCGGTACTTCAAAGTGAACTTTTACACCTAACTCCATCATATTTACAAGTAAATTCAGGAACCCTTTTGAAAGTAAACTACCTATTATAATTCCGATTACTAACGATAATAACCCCATTAACATGTTTTCATAAAAAAGCATTTTACCTATTTCTTTCTTTCGAATACCAAGTAAAGAATAAAGACCTATTTCTTTCTTACGCTTTCGTGTAAAGAAACCATTCGAATATATAATAAATATAGCAACGAAAATAATAAGCATTACACTCGCAAGCTGGAATCCTCGTCCTATGTTATCTCCAGCTTCACTTATTTGTGAATTGTATTGCAACGCCTTAAACGTAAAATAAATGACAATACTAAAAATCATAGACGCAAAGTATATAAAATAATCTTTAAAATTTCGTTTTATATTCCGAAGTGCAATGCTAGATAAGTTCATTTGTAGCACCTCCAGATATGGAAGACATCACATCAATAATTTGTTGGAAGAATTGTTTGCGTGTCATACCCCCGCGGTGTAATTCTTTATATAACTTGCCATCTTTAATAAATACAACACGTTTACAATAACTTGCCGCAAATGCATCATGCGTTACCATTAAAATTGTTACACGATCTTTCTCGTTTAATGTTTTCATGCTTTCTAATAAATCTGTCGCTGACTTTGAATCAAGTGCACCCGTTGGCTCATCCCCAAAAATCATGCTTGGATTTGTTACAATCGCTCTTGATGCTGCACAGCGCTGTTTTTGTCCACCTGATGCTTCATGCGGATATTGATTTAAAATATGATCTATTCCAAACTTCTTCGCAATCGTCTCGACTCGTAATTCTACTTCTTTCGCCTTCACTTTTGATAAAGCGAGTGGCAGTGCAATATTCTCTCGTACTGTTAACGTATCTAACAAGTTATAATCTTGAAAAATGAATCCTAAATGATTACGACGAAATAGCGCCAATTCATCATCATTCATCTTCACAATATCTTTTCCATCAATTAAAATCTCACCTTTTGAAGCTGTATCAATGGTAGAAAGGACATTTAAAAGTGTCGTCTTACCAGAACCAGACGGTCCCATAATACCGACAAACTCTCCTTCTTTTACCTGTAAATGAATATCTTTCAACGCTTCAAACGTATTCCCGCCTGTATCATATATTTTCGAAATCCCTTTCGCCTCTAACATTGTTTTCATCTATCTGTACCTCCTGTTATGATTCTTGATGTTCTCTTTAAGCAACAGAATTCAGTATAGATACATTTTCTTAACAAATAGTGACGGGGTTTCTTAATATTTTCTTAAAAAAGAAATTTAATAATCATAAAAAAGCCTGCAGTTGTTACACTGCAGACTTTCAAATGTTTAATAAATTGATTAACCTAAATATGCTTGTTGTAATGCCTCTAAACCATCTTTATAAATTCCATGGAATAGATTAATTGCCTCTTCATCAGTAACCGCTACAGGAGTGAAGCTACCAGACCATTCAACTAATGATGTGTTAGCATCTTTACCTTCTTTCACACGAATTGTAGATAAATAGTTTGTCACAGGGAACGGTGCTTGCATAATTGAATATGTGTAGTAGCGCTCTTTCTCATTAAATGCTTCTAAACGCTCTACAATCGCATCGCCATCAGGATTAGCTAAATGGCGTACACGCCCGCCTTCCGTTACTTTACTGCTAGGAATATACGGTAACCAATCTGGAAGTGCATCAAAACCTCCAATTAATTTCCATACTTGTTCAGGTGAAGCTGGAATTTTAATAGATGTAATAGTGTTTGCCATTTTCATTACGCTCCTTTTTATTTAACGTTAATTGGTAGTGGTGCATGAGCTGCAACTAGTTTTTGTTCACGCATTTCTTCCCAGAACGCTGCCGGAATCACTGTTTTCAATGCAGCTTGGTCTTCTGCAATTCGTTCCGGTTTACTTGCACCAGGAATAACAGCTGTAACCGCTGGGTTAGCCAGTGAAAACTGTAAAGCAGCAGCTTTAATGCTAATTCCATGACGATCTGCAAGGTTTTTCATTTTATTAACTTTTGCAATGATTTCTGGTGACGCTTTTTGGTATTCGAAGTGAGCACCTCCAGCAAGTACACCTGAGCTATATGGTCCACCAACAACAATGTCCATATTGTTTTTTACAGCTGCAGGCATTACGCGTTGTAACGCACGCTCATGGTCTAATAATGAATAGCGACCCGCTAGTAAAGAAACATTTGGTTTTGCTTCTTCTAAGTCCAGCATAAGTTCAATTGATTCTACTTTGTTTACTCCAAGGCCCCAGCCTTTAATTACACCTTCATCACGCAATTGAGTAAGTGCACGGAATGCTCCTGTTCGAGCAATTTCAAATTGTGAAATCCACTCATCTCCATAAAAATCTTGTGCTACATCATGAATATAAACAAAATCTAGACGATCTGTTTTTAAACGTTTTAAACTATCCTCAATAGAACGAAGAGTTGCATCCGCACTGTAGTCATTGATGATTTTATTTTTACGACCAAATTCGAATAGTCCGCCCTTTTCACCTAAATCACGTGTAGATGGATCTTCCAATTCATCTGAAATAATTCGACCTACTTTTGTACTTAAGAAGTAATCATCACGATTTCGTTTCGATAGTGCTTCACCAAGACGAATCTCTGCTAAACCAGATCCATAAAGTGGCGCTGTATCGAAGTAACGAACACCATTATCCCAAGCAGCATCCACTGTTGCGATTGCTTCTTCTTCTGGAATATTACGGTACATATTACCTAGTGGTGCCGTACCAAAACCAAGTGTGCCTTTTAATAAATCTTTCATTTAAAATCTCCTCCTAAAATCTATTTAAAAATAATGAATGGATATCAATTAATGTGAAAAGGAATGACTGATCAAAAGCGATATAAAGGGTTCGAACAGTCAGAGAAGTATGCACTCCAAAGCACGATAGTTATTAAAAAAACATAGATACTTTGTAGTTTCATATTACTCATGTCCCTCTTACGTATGTAATTATGTCTCATCTAAGACCCAATAAAAAGTACGCACTTTAAAGTGTTATAGATACTAATAAGTAACAATTTTATGTTTCAACGTCTGTAGCTCCAAAATAAAATGATTAAAATTGATTTTATTAAAAAAATCCACTATTCCTGTGGAGGTCACTATAGAAGTTATCAGTGGAAAATGGAAAGTTAGTATTATTCCTTATAAAAAAAAGGCAAAACGAACCGAAGTATGTTCGTTTTGCCTTTTTATCTTCTTTAAAATATTACATTACATTTCGAACAAAAAGGAGCAGAATTTCCTTTTCTAATTTTCGAATCACATTTTGGACAATATACATATCGCTCTTCTATCTTTTGCCGCTCTATCATATGTAAGGATACTATTCTCATACTACACATAACCCCAATTAATATAAGACTAACAATGAGTAGCATAACTCTCACTCCCCTTCTACATGTTACCATAAAATAACAAACCCGATTCTCTCATCAAGAATCGGGTTTATACTTACAGTCCTAACTTTGCCTTTGCACCGTCAGGAATTTTATCTATCGTTACTTGCACTTTATCATGTAAAAACTGTCCTCTTGTAAGCACATGCCAGTACGAACCTTTTTGTAATTCACCTACTCCATCAATCGTTACTTCTTTTTCTTTCCCATCCTTATCGTAAGCTTTCACCGTATATTCACGGCCTTTATTTCCACCTAACTCTTTTCCATCCGTATCAATAATTGCATAATGATTCTCTATATCAAGAAATGGGTTCATCTGATCTAGCAACTTACTTCCATTTAATAAATATGCCGCCCCTGCGACAATAACAAGTAATGCTCCAAAAATAAATCTTTTCATCTATATTCCGCCTTTCATTATGTTTTCTTTAAGATGTTTCTAAGTATAGAGCTTATTTCTTAATAAAAACTCGTACGGTTTCTTAACATTTTCTTAAACTAGAAGTGAAATATTAATTAGAAAGATCAAAACAATAAAAAGTAATTTTTTACACCGTCATTGACGAAATTACACTGTGTTAAAAAAGGAGCTGCATGATGAATAAACAAGAATTTATTGAACTCGTTAATTCAAAATTAAAACTCATCCGTGTTGAAAATGATTTATCACAAGATAAAATGTCAGAAATTATTGGTTTATCGAAGAAAACATTAGTGGACATTGAAAAAGGAAGACGCACACTAACATGGTCAGGTGCTGTTTGTGTCGTAACACTCTTTGAGCAGAGCGATACAGTCCAGATGACATTTGGGGATGATGTGAATGAGATTATAAAAACAATCGCTTTTACACATTACAATACAAACTTCCCGAAAACTTTAGGAGGAAAAGTGTGGTGGCGACAAATAAAAGAATTAAACGGTTATCAAATACAACAAAATATTTTATCTCAACATTATAGAATTTTAGATAAAGAAGACCGTAGAATATGCCATTCATTCGAACTAGATGAAATTGAACAACGATTTATGGAAATGGCAAAAACATCTCAATAAAAATATTTTATTTATACGAAATAATGAAAGGAATAAAAGGATATGAAAAAAATAATGATTACAACGTTATCCCTTGGCCTACTACTTGGATTATCAACTGTTGTTCTTGCAAATACAGGCTCAAAAACTGAAAGTTACGCGGCGGAGCTTGCGCATTTCAAATTAACTAACCCTAATATCACTCGCTCAGAAGTACATTCAATCATGAAGCAAAGAGAAGAGTTGGATGAACTATATAAACAGGTAGATGTATTAGAACTAAATTATGGCATTCGTGTTGATAATACAAAAGATCCTCATACAGAACCAAAACACCGTGATGATTTACCAAAGTATCAGCGTGAGAAATGTATTCAGCTAAGTATCAAAATTTTGGAAAAAGAGCTTCAATTTTTAGATACTCAATATAAAGCTGGCCTCATAAAAGGAGATGTTTATACAATAGACAAAAACAATTTTAATCACTTTAAAGACAAAGAGTTGCAAGAACTAAGTCAATAAAATAAATTCCGGAGTATAATTCAAATGAAGAAACAGATACATATCACTATTTTAAATACGTTAATCATTAGCACGTTAGTATTCAATTTATTTATTTTCACATCAAGAATGAGCTTTTTGCCTTGGTATATTGAAGATGGCTGGGGATACTTAGGTTTAATATTTACATCCTTTATTTTCTTAATTGCCTTCTTTATGTCCTGGCAACTTCACAAAGGTGGAGAAATCACGGCCTTACAAAAGTTCATTCCACTAGCTTCTGCCATACTTTCAATCTTCGTTCTAATCACTCCATCAAGTGATTTTATGACGATATTAGCTAATCTGATCAATACAATCCTATTAACACTTTATATAACCGTATTTCAGACAAAGCCTAATGTAAGTGATAAGGAGCTATTACACTAAAAGGGAGAGTTATTCTACAAAATAACTCTCCCTTCTATACTACTCTCAATAAGTCTAAACCTTCATTCTACTTACTCATCACTGTACTTCTTCTTTGCCTATACACATAAACACCACTCGCAATAACAAAAACAAGCCCGCCAAAATACACGCCATACTCTATCGCGATCGCTACAATCTTGTTAATGTGTTGTCCAAATAATGAGCCGAGCACAAAGTAAACGAGTGTCCAAACAAATCCTGTCGTATAAGAATACAAAGCATACATCTTAAATGACATGTTATTCATTCCAACTAAATACGGCACGATATGTCTTACAACCGGTATGAAATAACTCGTAATTAGTGCGTAATGTCCGTATGCCTCGACCATTTCTTGTGATTTTATAAAATACTTCGCCTTCTTCTTTTTCATTAATTTATGGAGTACTTTTGTCCCAAATATTTTCCCTAGTATATAACCTAAAGAAAGCCCGGATACAACACCTAAATATGTTAATAAAAACGCAGGAATAACACTTAATATACCTAATGAAGATACGAAACCACCGCTCATCACAATCATTTCATCAGGAATTGGCATACCGATAATTCCTAACCATAAACAGAAAAATAATGCCCAATACCCGTACTGTTCAATGTATGATAATAATTCATGTAATTCCATTATGCATATGCTCTCCTTAGCTCTTTTTTACAGCTAAAGACGTAAGCTGGCGGGAAATTGAGCCACACTTTTTCTAATGTAATTTCAGGGAAGAAATGCTGTATAAAGCCTTTTTTCACAAGTGAATATTGAAATGTTATGAATTCCCCATTCTCATGTATCGCTTCCATTGCATTGTTTAAAATACGTTTTGAAACTTCTTCTGGTAAAGAAGTAAAAGGCAATCCTGATAAGACGTAATCAATGCATTCCATATTGAACTCTTCCATATACTTCTTTATATTTTCAGCTGAACCGTGTACAACAATGACGTTCTGCTCATCTTTAAATTTTCTCTTTAGCTCTTTGCAAAACACTTCATTAATTTCAATAAGAAGAAATATTGTTTCCTTCTTCTTTCTCTTCATAATTTCTTTCGTAAAAACTCCTGTACCAGGACCTAACTCTACAATGCATTTCGCTTTATTAAAATCAATTACATCTACCATTTTCTTTGCTAATATTTTTGAACTTGGCGCAATGGCACCAGTATGTTTCGGATGTTTAATAAATTCATGTAAGAATGTTATGAGTTGCATGTAAACCTCTCCCCATTCGTTCAATAGTTTTTAACTTGTGTCTAAGTATAACTATTGTTTCTTAATAAAAATTGAGGAGATTTCTTAAGATTTTATGAAGAATAAAAAAACAGCTATCGCCTATAGCGATAGCTGCCCCTTATTACTTCGCACTCACGATCTTATAATAAGAACGAACTGTTAAGAAGTAATATCCAATATAAATAGCGCCGTATACTCCGATACTAATTAGAAGCGGAATCATAATTTCAAATGGTAGTATGTTCCCTAAACCTTTTAATGCAAACAAGCTGTGCAGGATTCCGATTACTAACGGAATCGCAAAAATAAAGCTTACTTGTTTTGCAATCGCTTTTTTCATTTCTTGTTTTGTGACCCCTATTTTGTGAAGTACAACATAACGCTCACGATCAGCATTTGCTTCTGTTAATTGTTTAAAGTAAATGATAGAACCTGTTGCTAGTAAGAATACAAGTCCTAAGAACATTCCGATGAACATCATTAGTCCAGTTCCTTCAAGCCCCATATGGAAACCAGTGTAGAAGTCTCTAAATGGTGGCACCATTTCTGATTCACCAGCTGGCATCACTTTTGCTAATTTTCCCGTTAACACTTTACTGTTTCTTTCATCTTTTACATCGATATTTTTTACAACACGTGTTCCAAATGCTTGCTTCGCTTGCTCATACATTTCATCTGAAACGACAACAACTAGTTCACCTAAGTTTGTAATTGCATTATCATTTGCGTCTTGAATCGCCAATTTCTTCGTTTCATTTCCAATTTGGAATACCACTTTATTCCCTTTATATTGAGGGCTAAACTCATGCCCTTCAATATAAGAACTATCATATATAAATGCTTCTCCTGCAGCTACATTCACTGTTTCTGCATCAATTTTTTTAGCAAGTTTATTAAATTCAGATTGAGACATAAATTGATATTTCTCTGAGATACTGTAGTTCATATTAAGGATGAAATCAACTTTATCCCCTTCAAACTTTCCTTTTACAGGAACCATTTCAACTTCAAATTGATCTTTTACAGGATGATTTTCTTTCTCTTCAGCAAAAATCGCATTTACTTTCTTATCTAATTCTGCATCTTTCTTCTCATAAGAGTAGCTGTATGGTGCAACTGCTTTTGATTGTGTAAATGTGTTGTAATACATCGTAACTGACGTACCAACTGCTGTTAATGTTACCGCACTTAAAATAGAAATTGTCGCAAGTGACTTTGCATTTCCTTTAATACGATATAGTAACTGTGACGTCGTTACCATATTCATACCGTTATAAAACGATGACTTATTATTTCTTGAACGTTTCAATACGAATACTGTAAAGAACATAAATAGTAAGTACGTACCTAATACTGTCGCAAGTAAAATATAAAGTGCAATTGCCATAAAGTCTGCATACTTAACTGCCTTCATAAACATTAATGCTAAGAAATAACCTGAACCGATTAAGAAAACTGAAATTAATGCCATAATGACTGATCCTTTTGGCATTGCTTCTCCTTCACGTTCCGCACGGAAAAGTTCAATTAATTTAAAGCGATAAATTAAACGATATCCTTGGAGCGATGTATATAAAATAATCACAAGGAAAATAATTGCTGTATCAATAATGGCAGCCATCGGTACTTCAAAATGAACATTTAAGTTTAAGCCCATCATACTTACTAATAACTCAAGGAATAGTTTTGAAAGGACACTACCGATTGCAATCCCAATTACTAATGACATTAGTCCCATTAACATATTTTCATAAAAGAGCATTTTACCAATTTGTCTTTTACGAATACCTAATAACGAATATAAGCCAACTTCTTTTTTACGTTTACGTGTAAAGAATCCGTTCGAATATATAATGAACACTGCTACGAAAATGATAAGCATCACACTTGAAACTTGAAACGCACCGCTAATTTTTTTAGAGGCTTCCGCTGCTTTTTCCATTTGTGAATTATATTGCAGTGCTTTAAATGTAAAGTAAATGACGATACTAAAAATCATAGATGCAAAATATACAAAGTAGTCTTTAAAGTTCCGCTGTATGTTGCGGAGGGCAATGCTAGATAAGGTCATCAGCCATACCTCCAGAAATAGAAGACATTACGTCAACGATTTTTTGGAAGAACTGTTTACGCGTCGATTCACCGCGATGCAATTCTTTATATAGTTCACCATCTTTAATAAAAATAACTCGTTTACAATAACTCGCCGCAAATGCATCGTGTGTTACCATTAAAATGGTAGAGTTATCATATTCATTTAACGACTTCATACTTTCTAATAAATCTGTAGCTGATTTTGAATCAAGCGCTCCAGTTGGCTCGTCCCCGAAAATCATACTTGGATTTGTAACGATTGCACGTGATGCGGCGCAGCGCTGCTTCTGTCCACCAGATACTTGATATGGAAACTGACTTAAAATATGATCGATACCAAACTTTTTCGCAATTTCAAGAACACGTCGATCAATTTCATTTGCCTTTACTTTCGATAAAGCAAGAGGTAACGCAATATTCTCTTTCACTGTTAACGTATCTAATAAGTTATAATCTTGGAAAATGAAACCTAAATGATCGCGGCGGAATAACGCAAGCTTATCATCATTCATCTTCACAATATCTTTTCCATCAATTAAAATTTCACCGTCCGTCGCATTATCAATTGTAGAAAGAACATTTAGTAACGTCGTCTTACCAGAACCCGACGGTCCCATAATTCCAACGAACTCACCTTCTTTTACTTGTAAGTTAATGCCCTTTAACGCCTCAAATTTATTTCCACCTGTGTCATATACTTTTTTAATATTTTTTGCTTCTAACACTGTTTTCATCTCGACATCCCTCATTTCTTCTATTCTCTATTTTCACTATATACATTCTCTACTCTTGCCACTATCGATGTTTCTTACACAAACATGACAGTTATGTAAGGCACATAAGTAAAGACATCAAAAATTTAACGTAATGAATCAAAGTACTTTGTTACTATAACATTGGGATATCATACCATCCATTCATTCTCCTTACAGGAACATTACAATTTTGTAAGGTGAAAAAGCTACCTACAAAGTTGTGCACGAAATGTCGGATGGAGCTATTTCGTTCCTGCTATTCTATGTACAGAGGAGGTCATAATATGGATTCACTTAAAAATATGAATGCAGCAATGCACTATATTGAAGATAACCTTACGAATGAAATTGATTTTAAAGAAGTTGCGAGGCTAGCACTCTGCTCCGAGTATCACTTTAAAAGGATGTTTTCATTTCTAGCTGGCATATCGCTGTCAGATTACATTCGCTGTAGACGTCTTACTCTCGCTGCCTTTGAACTAAAAAACAGCAATATAAAAGTCATTGATGTTGCTATAAAATATGGCTACAATTCACCAGATTCATTTGCACGTGCATTTCAAAATTTGCATGGCATAACGCCTTCAGAAGCTCGAAGTACTAGTCATTCTTTGAAAGCTTATTCACCAATGACCTTCCAATTATCCATTCAAGGAGGAACTGAAATGAACTATCGAATTGAAGAAAAAGACTCATTTCGAATTATAGGTATTACAAAACGAGTGCCAATCGTTTTTAACGGTGTAAATGAAGAAATTGCTTCTATGTGGAAAAGTTTAAACCCACAGTCCATTCAAACATTAAAGATACTTTCAAATGTGGAACCAAATGGAATCATTAGTGCTTCTACAAATTTTTCTGAAGGAAGAATGGAGGAAAAAGGCGAACTCGATCATTATATTGGAGTAGCCACAACGAAAGATTGTCCAGAGCAATTCGCGCAACTTGAAGTCGCAGCTTCAACATGGGCTATATTTGAAGCTGTCGGTCCATTTCCTGATGCATTACAAAATGTGTGGGGACGTATTTATTCTGAATGGTTCCCTTCTTCAAACTATGAACTAGCAGGAGGTCCGGAAATATTGTGGAATGAAAGTAAAGAGATATCCTCGCCGAATTTCAGAAGCGAGATATGGATACCTGTTTTAAAAAAGTAATATAAGAGTCTAAACCTTTTCAAAATAAAAAAGCTGCTCTTCCTTTTTAAAGGAAAAGCAGCTTCTTTATTTTATCCCGCTATTTGCGGGCAGTAAAACTCCCACCTCAAAATTCAGGTGAAGCAAAGAAGTTAGGTGGGAGATAAACTGCCCGTAAACGCCCGATTGGTAAGGGCTAATAATCAGCGGGGGGATGAACCCCCCCACTGATTAAAGTTTCACTTTATACTTCTTCTCGACTCGTTCTTATACAAGAAAATAGTAATAATCGTAAGTACTATAACAACGACAAAAGTAAATACTCTGTCGTTCGAGATAGTACCGGTACCGATTAACAAGGCAGGTATAACTGCCATAATTAAGCCACCAAACATACCGATAAACGATCCTATACTTTGTTTTATTACTTGAGTTTCTGATACCCAATCATAATAACCAAATCGATTATTAATAAAAATTCCCCATACTGCCGAAAAGAGTGAGTATGTTATCGGTGTTATTACGATGAAAAGAGAACTCCAAATATCTAGTTTTAACCCAATTATTAGCAATACGGCACTAATAAGTGATGCAGGTATACTCAATGAAAGATTCATAAGAATTTTACTGTCATAAACCATCTTTGGCGCTATAGGCAATGACTTAATAATCCATACATTTTTTCCTTCTAAAGACAATGACACACATGTTGTACACGTCATTGAAATCGCTGCTGCAATAGCAAATGGAGCAATCTTTTGCAACAAGGGCTCAATTCCAGGGTACGCTATTAATTGACTTGGCCCTACTACAACTACAGCTAACGAGAAAGCTATCGCCATCACGACTCCCATTCCACTATTTATGACATACACTGTAGAAGAGAAGAAACGTTTCAGCTCTTTTTTATACAATGCGACCAATACACTTTCTTTTCTTATACTATTAATCTCATAATTTGAAAGCATATGATAAGTGGAAATCCCTGTGTTTATTTGCTTATATTTTAACGAAAGTATTTTTACAAAAAGATAATACCAACTAACTGATATCCCGACGAATAAGATGAAAGCTATAATATCAGCATGAACAATTGCTTTTTGAAACATGTTAGCTAGTGGATACACTTTAGTTAATTGCTCCGAAACAATTGCACCAATTCCGTTCATATCATTAAGGCTATATTGAGCATTTCCGTTTTTTAGCATAAAGAAACCGAATGTAATAATTACTATAAAACTTAAAATCGTAGTTATTTTATTCGCATTTTTAAATTTAGAAGCGATTGCCGTAATCGCAGCTCCAAAGATTGCTGCAATTGTTGTTGGAATTAAAGATGCTATAAACATACTGATGAACCACATAAAGTAAAAAGAAACTGATTGATTTTCATGTATGCCATAAACAACTCCCATCGGTAGCATGATTATGATTGAAAAGATTGTATTCAGCAAGTATAAATACAAAAATCTACTTGCAATAACAGTACTTACACGAATCGGCAATGACATTAAAAAGTCGTAATCCTTAAAAGCAAAAATTTCTCCATTTGCCTTAAATATAGTGAAAAACAACGTTAATACACTGCTAATAACTAGTGCATAAACGGGAATAATTTCACTCATTCCTAGTTTCACCAATCCATATGCCGAGGCTCCGCAATATAACATTAGCATGACACCAACTAGAGCAATAGATGCTGTCAGCAAAATCTTATTCTGCTTCTTTTTCTTATCTTTTTCATATTTAAAAGTGTTTAGACCGAGCTGCGTTATTAACCGGATTTTTAAAAGTCCTAAACTATTAGTATTCATTAGCAAGCTCCTTCATAAAGAGTTCTTCCAATGAACTTTCCTTTATTAAAGAATGCACTTCTCCTGAAAGTGCTAATTTCCCTCTATTTATCATCGCTATTTTATTACATAACTTCTCCGCTACATCTAAAACGTGCGTAGAAAAGAAAATCGCACTTCCTTTTTCACAAAGCTCTTTCATAATACCTTTCAAAACTACGGCTGCTTTTGGATCAAGACCAACGAAAGGTTCATCTAAAACTAATAATTTCGGTTTATGTAAAACCGCCGATATAATCGCTACTTTTTGTTTCATGCCATGCGAATAAGAAGATATTAAGTCTCCCAAGTAAGGTGTAATCTCAAAGGCATCCCCATACTTCTGGATCTGTTCTTCCCGATCCTTCGCCGGCACTTTAAATACATCCGCAACAAATTTCAAATATTGAATTCCTGTTAATTGCTCATATAAATCTGGATTATCAGGAATATACGCCATTACTCTCTTACATGCAATCGGATCCTTTTTTACTGAATGTCCATCAATAAAAATTTCGCCCTCTTCAAAATCTATAACTCCTACTAACGACTTAATTGTTGTACTTTTCCCCGCACCGTTATGTCCAATAAATCCAAAGATATCTCCTGCTTTAACAGTAATATTTAAATGATTTACTGCTTTCTTTCCACCTTTGTATGTCTTACTAAAATTTATAATTTCTAACATGTAAAATCCCCCCAAGTCATCTTTTTAACTGAATTTTCAGACCTTTAAACAAAAAATTTACTCAGTGAGCTTTTCATTATCCCCACTGAGTATTAAAATCTCTTAACACATAGAAACTATAACTATAAAATTTGATTAATATAGCTCACAATTGTATTTCTTTTTTATATAAAACGTAAGAATATAAATTCGTTATAATAACAGCAACTACTATAATCCCCAGCATCATATAAGATCTCCAATCAGCCGGAGCGAAAACACTTATAATCATAATAATTCCTAAAGCCACAAATACTTTTCCACTAAATCGATGTGTTTTCCGCCACACTTCTTCATTACTTAACGTCCATGGATTACGCATCCCGACAAAAAAGTTTGGCTTACACTGTGGTAAATAATTACCCATTACTAAAAATAAAACACCCACTAATAATTCTGGAACCCGATTAATAAATAAGTTATATCCTAATCCACTTGTAATAATATCTATATTCCCTACAAATAGTAGCAGGAGTACCCCATTATTCATCATCATAAAAGCTTTAGAAAATTTCTCGTAATTTGCTTTTCTTGGATCAATCTTAGGTATCACATTTAGAAATATATATAATGCAATCATAATTCCGACCATAGAAATCATTCCGTAAAATTTAGACGAATAGCCATCTACCTTACCGCCGCTCCAATGTGTCGCAATTGTATCCGGCAAATGTGGCCAAGCAAACGCCCAAGCTAAACAAGTTGTAACAATTAATATAATTGCGAAAAGATGTTTTTTCATTTCCCCTCTTCCCCCTTATTTGTAAACGTAAACACCCAAGTCAACAAATCTTGAAAGACAGTTGTGTTTAAAGAGTACACAACGAATTGCCCTCTTTTTTCATCTTGAATAAGTTCAGCATTTTTAAGTGCACTTAAGTGGTGTGAAATACTTGGTTTCGTCATATTGAAATGTTCGGCAATTTCACCAGCGGTTAGATCACCTTCTTTTAATAAGTCTAAAATTTTTCGCCTTGTTGGATCTGCTAATGCTTTGAATGCTTGATTCAATGTCTTTCTTCCTTTCGATAATTAGACATTTAGATATTTATCTAAATGTTAAAATGATTTCAGTTAATTGTCAATAATATGTAAGGCCCTTTTTACTTTTTCCACTTTTAACCTACATTAATTACTTTATAGAGTAAAACTGTAAAGATGGAAGAAATACGAGGGATACAAAATAAAAAAAGCTCTTCTAACTAAAGGAAGAGCTTCTTTTATTTAAATTTTATCATTTTATTAACAAACGAAGAAATCCAAAAGATTATTAAACTTATAATAAAGGACATACCTACTATCGTTCCGAATGCATTTAACCAATAACTAATCATGCTTTCACACACCTAGTTTGGATTCTATTAAATATAATACGAAATTATTCATTCTTTGTAGAGTCCTTTTGGACAGTTTTATGCGTCATGTCCACTGGAATTTTCGTTGTCCAAGTTCCTTCCGTTCCTCCAATTCTGTTAATATTAATATGTACAGATAAGAAGTCTGGGAATTTTTCACCTTCTAACGGTTCAAAAACAACTACTCCCTCTGGTTTGTCGTGCGCAGCTAACACCGTTTCAAAACTCTTTCCTGTTTGATCAGTTAAGTAAAAAATACTTGCCTCTGGTGCATCAGGATTACCCATACGATCTTTTTGATAATTATCGATATGAGTGTTACTAAGAAAATGCAAATATTGCACAGCATTAAATTTCTTATTTTCATAATGTGGACTCTCTACTTGTTTCCCGTCTTCTTTACCATCAGATTTAATATCAAGCCCAGTTGTATTAAATTCATATGGAACGAGCGAACCATCTTGTTGTTCAAAACGATAATAAACAAGTATTTTGGCATCTTGAATTAATATTTCTTTTATATGAAGAGTAATACCATTATCGACTATTTTTTCATTTAGCTGTATAGACTTTCCATCCGCAGCATCCTTTTTAACTTGATCATTAATCATGTCATTTAATTTTACTTCCGGTTTTACAAAATAAGAATTGTTTAATGCCATTGTACTCGTCGGTATAACGACAGCCGCTATTAAACCCACTATTAATAATTTCTTTTTCGTTTTCTTTTTGCTATCTTTTTTATACATTTGACTAAAGGATTGATAAGCATGTTCTTTAACTTCTTTAGGGACCTCTTGTTTCATTGCTTTTTTAAATTCATTTGAAAACGACATTTGAATTAGATTCCTCCTCATCTATTTCTATACTAGATTGATTCCGAATTTTTTCTAACGCTCTGTGAATTCTAGACCTTACTGTACCTATAGGGATTTGTAATAGTTCTGCAATTTCTTCATACGTATAATCGTGGTAAAAGCGATACACGATTACTATTCTAAATTTAAATGGAAGTTCTTGTATCACCGTTAATAACTGCTCTTCTGTTTCTTTTCTTAATAATACTTTTTCGGGAACGTCTACAACTGGATCATCACGTAATTGTTGTTTTTCAAATAAGCGCATCCTCTTCCATATATTTTTTCTCCACTGACTAATCTGTTTGTAAACAATTCCATTCAACCAAAATAGAAACGGTCTAGATTGATCATATGTTGAAATAGATTTCCAAAGTTGAAAGTAAACTTCATTTACGATTTCATTTGTATCATGCCGATTTTTAACTATAGCGAAGACAGTTTCATATATTCTCTGACTCGTTAAATCAAATATAAATTCAAAAGCCTCCTCATCACCTTTTAATAAACGTTCTATCCAGATATGTATATCTTCATTACTTGCCAAGTAGTGCCCCCTCCTTAACGATGTTCTCACTATATATTGGACAGTAAGCAAAATAAAGTTCCAAATTTCATAAAAAATATATTATTTTTTATGAAATTTCATCTATTTAAAAGGACAATACATTCAGTTATCCCTATAATACTTTTTACTTTTCTCACTTTTAACCTATACTGTTAACTAGCTTATATTTCAACATAATGAAAAGACGTGAAACACATGGTACACTATAGCTACAATTGTTTTTTTGAGGAGGAATATACATATGTATAAAATTTTAATCGTTGAAGACGATCCAAATATTTCATCATTACTGCAATCTCACATTCAAAAATACGGGTACGACGCTGTTGTTACTGAAAACTTTGATGATATTATGGAATCGTTTAACGCCGTGAAACCACACCTTGTTTTACTTGATGTGAACTTACCGAAATTCGATGGATTCTACTGGTGCCGTCAAATTCGTCATGAATCTACTTGTCCAATTATTTTCATTTCAGCGCGTGCTGGTGAGATGGAACAAATTATGGCGATTGAAAGCGGTGCGGATGATTATATTACGAAACCGTTCCACTACGACGTTGTAATGGCAAAAATTAAAGGTCAATTGCGCCGTATTTACGGTGACTATGCACCAAATATTTCTGAGCGTATCGTTGAAGTAGAAGGTTTAAAACTATTCCCTGAACGTCCAGAAATTCACTTCGGATCTGAACAAGTTCTTTTAACGAAGAAAGAAGCAATTTTAGCCGAAATGTTATTATCTAAATTCCCTCGTACAGCGAGCCGTGAAGATTTATTAGCTGCTCTTTGGGATGATGAGAGCTTCGTTGAGGAAAATACATTAAACGTAAACATCACGCGTCTTCGTAAAAAGTTCAATGAGCTTGGTATTGAAAATGCTATTGAAACAGTACGTGGACTTGGGTATCGTTTTAACGCAACTTGGAGTGAATAAGCATGAAGCTATTTTTACGTGATCATTTTACATTTTTTCTACTGTACGTATTAAACTTCGGTATCATTTTCGTTCTCTATGATGCAGTAGATGGATTTCAAAATAATAAGTTTTACTTCATCGTTTTAAGCTTATACTTATTTATTTGTTTCCTTGCTTATCGTTACGTTCGTAACCGTAGAATGTATCATAGATTAAGTGAGCAGCCAGAAAAAATGGAAGATGCGTTTATTGAAAGAGCAACCGCTCCGATGCCTCACGGTGTAAATGAACTCGTGCGTACGCAATACCGTCTCTTCCAAAAAGAACTACAATCGTATGAAGTAAAACAACAGGAACATCAATTGTTCATTAACCATTGGGTGCACCAAATGAAGACACCTGTTTCTGTTATGCAGCTTATGGTACTGGAGATGGAAGACGAACATTTAATTCCGAAATTCAAAAAAGAGTTAGAGCGTCTAAACCAAGGACTTGATATGGCTTTATACATGGCTAGGTTAAATAACTTCCATGAAGATTTCCATGTTGAGACGATTTCATTAAAAGATACGGTAACAAAAAATATTAATGGATTAAAAGAACTATTCATTCGTAATGGTGTCTTCCCTGTTTTAGAAGTACATTCTGATCTAAAGGTTGCTTCTGATGCGAAATGGCTAAAATTTATTATCTATCAGTTAATGACAAATGCAGTCCGTTACTCTGGTGAGCGTGGAAAGAAAGTGTTCTTATCCGCTTATCGAAATGGAAAAGATATTATTCTAGAAGTTCGCGATGAAGGCGTTGGTATTCCGCAAGAAGATATTCGAAGGGTATTTGAACCATTTTACACTGGGAAAAACGGTCGTACATTCGGAGAATCTACCGGTATGGGGCTTTATATTGTAAGTAAAATTTGTGATTATTTAGGTCACTCCGTCAAACTAGATTCTGAAGTTGGTAAAGGAACGACGATTAAAATCATCTTCCACAATGCTGCGAATAATCAAGCAGAGAATGTAGAGAAGGTGACTGAATCATGATCAGAACATATGCTAGCAAAATGTATGAGAACTCACTCTCATACATTTTTTGCAATAAAACTACATATTTCCCTGCTAACGGGAGGCACGTATTATGACATTTTGGCAATTTGCATTTAAAAATGTAACGCGCAACTCTAGAGCTTATTTTGCTTACTTTATAAGCAGTGCCTTTTCCATTGCTGTTTTCTTTTCGTTCGCTGTTTATTTGTTTCATCCGAAATTACAAAATCCCACTATGATCTCTGAAATTTCAGGATTAATGATTTTTTCAGAAGTTGTGATTGTTTTGTTCTCGTTCTTTTTTCTACTCTATTCAATCGGATCGTTTTTAAAAGTTCGTAAAAAGCAATTTGGTATTTTAACTATTTTAGGTATATCAAAAAAACAATTACATCGACTCGTTTTCACTGAAAATATGTTAATTGGTATTTTATCTATCTTTTTCGGTATGCAGTTTGGACTTGTCTTTTCGCAGTTTTTCTTATTAGTAACAGCGAAAATTACACATCTACCGGGGATATATTTATATCCCCCTACGAATGCTTTCATTTTAACAACGATTGTGTTTCTTGGTCTCTTTATCGCTGTATCTTCATTTACACCCATGCTAATTCGTACGAAAAAGACGGTAAACCTATTAAAAACGAATGGTAGGAAACAAAAGGAAAGAAAACCATCCATATTTATCTCTCTATTTGGTGCTATCTGTTTATTAGGTGGTTATATTTTAGCTGCAAACCCTAAATATTTCTTCTCAATAAACACGCAAGTAGGCGTTATCTATATGGTTTCAAGTGTTTTTGTGATTCCAGCGCTTGTTACAATTGGGACATATTTTTTCTTTTCTCAAATTAGTTTCTTACTTATTTATATTTTAAAGAAAAGAAGAAAGTTTTATATGAAACGAATTAATATGCTTTGGATTTCGGATTTAGCAAGTCGTATTCGAACAAATATCAATATGCTTTTTATTGTAGCCATGCTTTCTACAATTGCTTTCACAATGATTACGTTCCTATATGGATTCGGAAAGTTTACAAAGCTAGATGTTGCGAGAACTTCACCTTTTCCATTTTCTTATTTTTCATATGACGCAAATCCTTTTGTTAACAAGCATTTAACTTGGCTTGAACAGCAGTTACAAAAAGAAAATTTCTCTTATAAAAAGATCAAAACTGATTTATATGAAACACCATTGAAAGAAGATGAAGGTATAACGACTTACAATGACATTTATGCAATGAAACAAAGTGACTATAATAAACTTGCAGCTTCCCTGCGAATGAAAGAACTATTCATGAGTGATAACGAAGCATATATCTTAAGCGGCGATGCTTATTTCACCTTATTCAGCCAATTTGAGCCAAGCTTCAATAGAAAATCCATTACACTTTCTAGCACAAATACGATATTACAAGTAAAGGGCTATGAACAAGCAGGGGCCATTCCCTCTGACTTTTCATATCAAACTTTAATTTTACCTGACGCTGTTGTAAACAACTTACCAAGTACAACAAAGCATGTAGCAGCGTACAATTATAACGTACAAAACTGGGAAAAGACGTATGAAATTGCTGATGATTTTATGAAAAGAATACAAAGAGATCGACAAGAATTCCAATACGAAGGACCCCTTGTACGCTCCTATGAATCAGCAGGCTCATTATATAGAATCACATCAGGAAGTGCCGCATACTTCCTAATCGGGACATTCTTAGGTGTCATTTTCTTTATTGGAGCTGGTAGCGTTCTTTACTTCAGAATGTATACAGATTTAACGAACGAACAAGAAAAATATGTAGCAATTTCAAAAATTGGTGTAACAGATGCAGAGATGAAAAGATCTGCAACCATTCAACTTAGCATTTTATTTTTTGTTCCGTACGTTATGGCGTCCATTCATACAATGTTCGCGACAAAAATGCTTCAAGACGTAATTGCTTTATCACTATTCAAAGAAATTTCAGCCGTTCTTATTATTTTTGGAGTAGTTGAATTCATCTTTTTCTTATTTATTCGTTCCTTTTACATGCAAAAGTTATCAGAGTATACGAATGGTTAAGTTTTATAAATATATTAGTACAGGAAAAGGATACCTCTTATATTCTTTTCCTCTTCACTCTATTAGGAGGTTTAGGTGAATGACTTTTTGGCAGTTTGCCTTTAAAAATGTAACAAGAAACGCCAGAGCTTATTTCGCCTATTTTGTAAGCAGTGCGTTTTCCATTGCTATTTTTTTCTCATTTGCAGTTTATTTATTTCATCCTAAATTGCATATGACAGACGTGAATTATGCTCTGAACATATTAATGACAATTTCAGAAGTTGTCATTGTGTTCTTTTCATTTTTCTTTTTACTCTATTCAATTGGTACATTTTTAAAGGTTCGTAAAAAACAATTTGGGATTTTAACAGTACTTGGTATATCTCAAAAACAATTAAAGCGACTCATATTTATAGAAAATATGCTGATTGGTGTTCTTTCTATATTTTTTGGCATTCAACTTGGGCTTGTTTTTTCACAGTTCTTTTTACTAGTTACCGCCAAAATTACACATGTACCTGGCCTATATTTATATTGGCCGACAGGTGCTATCGTTTTAACTATAATCATCTTTCTTGGACTCTTCATTCTCGTATCATCTTTTACACCGATGCTAATCCGTACGAGAAAAGCTGTACGACTTTTAAAAGAAGGAACAAAACAAAAAGAAAGAAAAGCATCCGTACTCATTTCTCTATTTGGTGCGATATGTTTAATATCTGGATATGTATTAGCAGCAAATCCTCTATATTTTATGTCGCTAGGCGACATCATTGGGCTTTTATATGCCGTCTCTAGTATATTTGTCATTCCATCGCTTATTGCAGCCGGAACATATTTTTTCTTTTCACAGATTAGTTTTTTACTTATTCGTATATTAAAAACACGAAGAAAGTTTTATATGAAACGAATTAATATGCTTTGGATTTCGGATTTAGCAACGCGCATTCGAACAAATATTAATATGCTATTTATAGTAGCAATGCTATCAACGCTCGCTTTTACAATGATTACATTCTTATATGGATTCGGGAAATTTACAAAGTTTGATGCGATTAGGCAAAACCCTTTCCCGTTTACATATTTATCACATACTGAAAATACGTTAGCTGATGAACATTTAAACTGGTTAGAACAAAAATTTAATGAAGAGCACTTTACTTATACAAAATTTAAAACAGACATATATGAAGTATCTTCAGCTGAAGATAACGCGCAGCTCTATTATGCCATTAAACAAAGTGACTATAATGTACTTGCTAAGGCGTTAAATTGGGAAACTCTCTCGGTGAATAAGAATGAATCTTATATTCTTATGAAAGACTTAGACGATCAAGTTGTTGGAACAATTCATACTAAAGAAAAGAAAAATACTCTTACACTTGCTCAAAACAATTTACAACTACAAGTGAAAGAATATAAAAGTTATAACCCATTCCCAAACAGCTTAATATACCAATTGCTCATACTATCTGATGAAAATGTAGAAACATTATCCACCGTTTCAAAACAGATGAGTGTATATAACTTTAAAGTTAACGATTGGGAAGAAGCACATACTATCGGTTCAGCATTTATAACAAAAATTGATAACGACAATGCAGCTATTCAGGCAGAACATCCACCGTTTCATGCAAGTGAAGCAAGTGACTCTTTATACAACACGAAACTAAACGTTGCTTCATTTTTCTTAATCGGAACTTTTCTTGGTGTTATTTTCTTCATCGGTGCGGGCAGTGTTCTGTATTTCCGAATGTATACAGATTTAACAAATGAGCAAGAAAAGTATATAACGATTACAAAGATTGGATTAACAGCAGACGAAATGAAACAATCTGCTACAATCCAACTTGCGATTCTTTTCTTTGTCCCTTACATTATGGCATCCATCCATACGATGTTCGCGACAAAGATGCTACAAGAGATATTACATCTCTCGTTCTTCGCTGAAATTACAGTCGTACTTATGATTTTTGGAACGGTTGAAATTCTCTTTTTCCTTTTAATTCGTTCCTTTTATATGCAAAAATTATCACAACATATTAAGTTTTAAAAATAGAAAGGTGATTATTATGGAAGAAGTATTACACATAAAAAACGTCTCAAAAGTGTATGAAGGGAAAGTCCCTCATACCGCTTTAAAAAATATAAATTTACACGTGGATAAAGGTGAATTCGTCGCAATTATGGGGCCTTCTGGAAGTGGTAAATCTACGTTTTTAAACGTTATTTCTACAATTGATTCTCCTACTTCTGGAGAAGTCGTAATTAACGGCAAACAACCTCATACATTTCGTAGAGAAAAATTAGCAATTTTCCGCCGTCAAGAATTAGGATTTGTTTTCCAAAACTTTAACCTATTAGATACGTTAACGATTGGAGAAAATATCGTATTACCTTTAACGTTAGATAATGTTCCTTTAAAAGAAATGGACGAAAAGCTCGATAACATCTCAAAGAAACTTGGAATTGATCATATTTTGGACAAACGTATTTTTGAAGTTTCAGGAGGGCAAGCACAGCGTACTGCGGTAGCACGTGCTGTCATTCATCATCCGTCTCTTTTACTTGCGGATGAACCAACAGGAAACTTAGATTCAAAAGCAGCGATTGATGTAATGGAATTATTTACGAAATTAAACAAAGAAGAAGATGCAACGATTTTAATGGTTACGCATGATCCGTTTGCAGCAAGTTATTGTAACCGTGTTATTTTCATTAAAGATGGAGAGCTTTACAATGAACTGCATCGCGGATTGTATCGTGAGAAGTTTTATCAAGAAATATTAGATGTCCTAGCATTATTAGGAGGAAGACGTGGATGACATTTTGGCAATTCGCATTTAAAAATGTCTCGCGTAATTCTAAAGCATATTTCGCTTATTTTGTAAGTAGTGCTTTTTCTATTATGGTTTTCTTTTCATTTACTGTATATGCGTATCATCCGCGCTTACAAAGTGTACAAGGCTTTCAAGATCGGGATCCTCTAATGAACTTAGCTAGTACAGCACAGCTTGTGATTGTTATGTTCTCGTTTTTCTTTCTCTTATATTCAATTGGAACATTTTTAAATGTTCGGAAGCAGCAATTCGGGATACTCACTATTCTTGGTATCTCACAGAGACAATTAAAAAGATTATTATTTACCGAAAACATGATAATTGGGATATTATCTATCTTTATCGGCATACAGGGTGGTCTTGTATTTTCTAACTTTTTCTTATTAGTCACTTCGAAATTAACAAGTTCGAAAGGTCTTTATTTATATTGGCCAACAGAAGCGGTTATCGTTACAACCGTAACGTTTATCATTTTATTTTTAATCGTTTCTACGTTTACACCAATGTTTATTCGTACTCGAAAAACAACGCAGCTTATTAAGGGAGTTAACAAAAAGAAGAGCGAAAAAAAACCATCTATACTCATTTCACTATTTGCTTTAACTTGTTTAGGACTATGCTATTATATTGCCGGTTATCCGCAAGGCTACATAACGGAAAAAAATGCACAAAATGGGTCTGTATTCTTAATTATGCTATCTATTTTACCGCTCGTAGTAGTTGGGACGTATTTGTTTTTTTCACAAACATTTCTTCTCTTTATCTATATTTTAAAGAAACGAAGAAAGTTTTATTTGAAACAAATAAATATGTTATGGATTTCAGATTTAGTTTCTCGTACCCGCAGTAATATTAATGTACTCTTTATCGTTTCTATGCTATCTGCACTTGCATTTACAATTATTATCGGGTTATTTGCTGCAAACAATCATACGAAAGCATCCATACTAGAACGATATCCAATACCATTCACCTATACATCAGAAGGCGTTAATGCATTTGAACAAAAGCATATTACTACGATTGAAACTGAACTTACAAATGCTAATTTTCAATATGACAAATATAAGTTTACCGTTTTAAAAGATACAGCTTCAAAAGAATCAATTTCCATTATGAAAATGAGTGATTATAACGCAATAGCAAAGCAATTAAACAGACCAGAAATCACTCTTGATTCTACACAAGTTTATAATATTTCTCGCTATTCACCAGCGTTATTAAATCTCGTGTCTAACCCATTTGCGAAGCAGGACACGATTACACTTGGCTCTAATAAAAAAGAATTTCAAATTAAAGGTTTTATTAATAGAGGAATTGAGCCTCCCTTTGCATTACCTCACTTAATTGTGATGCAAGATGAAGTAATTGAAAATATGATTCCTCATATTGAAACAATTACAGTTTATAACTACTTCGTGGAAAATTGGGAAAACGCAATTGTCCCAACAAAAAATATATTAAAAAGCTTAGATCATGATGCAGAAACCTTGTATGAAGCACATAAGGATGAAGAAGATTTCATTAAACCATTCCATATTTATACAGCTACGGATGAACTCGTTCATAGTAAAGGAAATGCGGTTGCTCAGTTCTTTATTTGGGCATTTCTCGGCTTTATTTTCTTTATCGGTGCGGCTAGTGTTTTATACTTCCGTATGTATAACGACTTAACGAATGAAAAACAAAAATACATTACGATTACAAAGCTTGGCTTAACTGAATCAGAAATGTTTCGCTCTGCAACAATTCAATTAGGAATTTTATTTTTCGTTCCTTACATCGTTGCTGGTGTTCACACGTTATTTGCGGTTAAGTTTTTACAAAGTATGTTTTCTTTTTCATTACTAAAAGAGACATGTATCGTACTCACCTTTTTCGGGATTATCGAGATTATTTTCTTCTTCTTAATCCGTTCTCTGTACATTAATAAATTATCACAACATATTAAAACGTGAATAAAATGGCCTTGTGCAATACGCACAAGGCCATTTTCAATAGTTTTTAATTAGCAGCAATATCCACCATAGCCGCCTGCATAACCGCCGTAACCACCATAACCACAACCGCCGCCTCCGCCGAAGCAGCTAGCACCGATGATAATTAATAAAATAAACAATACGATTAGAAGCGCAAAACCGCCTCCGCACCCATGTCTGCGGTTACAATCATCATGTCTGTGTTCACACTTTTCGCTCATTACTCTATTCCTCCTTTAGTATCATTCATAACAAGTTCACCTTGCTCTAAATGAGGGGATTCCATTTATAGTATGTTTTCAGGGCGAATAGGAAGCTTGGCTTACTTAAAAACGGGCTTGTTTTGGCAATTGGGCTTCATCAAAAAAAGATACCTATTCAGGTATCTTTTAAAGAAACATATTCAACACAAGGGCAAAACCGAATGCAATAAATGATAACAATGTTTCCAGCACCGTCCACGTTTTAAACGTTTCCTTCACCGTCAAACCTAAATACTCTTTTACAAGCCAGAAGCCTGCATCATTTACGTGAGAAAACATTAGTGAACCTGCACCGGTTGCTATAACGAGCAATTCTAAATTTACACCAGACATGTGCTGAATAACTGGTGAAACAATTCCTGCTGCTGTCGTTAATGCTACTGTAGCTGATCCGGTCGCTATTCGAATTAATCCAGCTACCATGAAAGCTAAGACGATTGGGGATAACGATATATGTTCTGCCATTTGCGCAATCGCCGTTCCAACTCCACTTTCAATTAATATTTGTTTAAACCCACCACCTGCACCAATTATTAAAATAATTGAGCCTACAGGTAGTAAACTTTCATCTGTTAATTTTTTTATCATCTTTTTATTAATTCCTTGTTTGATGCCAAGTAAATAAAATGCTGCAAAACATGAAATAAGTAAAGCGATTACTGGACTTCCTATAAAGACTAAAAATTCAGTTATTTTTATTGATAAAGAAATATACGGTGCAACTACTGATAAAATCATTAACACGACTGGCAGTAAAATAATAAAAAACGAAACTTTACGACTTGGTAAATCGGTTGATACAGTCGTAACTCGAACAAGCTCCGGTTCATTTTCAGGTATAACCCTCTTATGTACCCACTTCGCAAATATCGGCCCTGCGATGATGGCTGTTGGTAACGCGATAATTAATGAATATAAAAGCACTTTTCCTAAGTTCGCATTATAAATCCCGATTGCAGTCATCGCACCTGGATGCGGAGGCACTAGCCCATGCACAATCGATAATCCAGCAATAACAGGTAACGCAATTAACAATATATTTTGCTTCGTCGTTTTTCGAATGGAAATAACAAGTGGTAATAAAATGACGATCCCCACTTCAAAAAAGACTGGAATCCCTATAACAAACCCTGCAAATAACATTGCCCAAGGTAATTTTTTTACGCCGAAAAATCGAATAAAGAAATCTGCAACTTGCATGCCTGCCCCTGAATCAGACATCATTTTCCCTAAGATAGTTCCAAGTGCCAAAATGCCAACTAAATGCCCTAGTACACTACCAACACCAGTTTCATAGGCAGCCACTATTTTCGTTAAGTTCAGTCCAGACATGATAGCTAAAAACAAACTCGCAACTGTTAAACTAATAAATGCATGCCATTTCCACCATGATACCCCTAAAATGACAATTGCGATCGCAAGTAACGTGACGATTAATAAGTATATATCCATCTCTCATTCCCCTTACTTTATAAAAAAAGAGGGAAAATCCCCTCTTTTTTATACGTCATAATTAACTACATAATGCTGCATTTCTGTATTGTAGTAGCCTTCGCTATATTCAATTACTTCGCCAACTTCATCGTAAGAATAGCGCATACGTTTTAATAACGCTGTCCCCTCTTTTTCACCTAACGATTCTGCAACGAAACTGGGCGCAAGTCCAACTGCGAATTCATCTCTGAAGTTTTCTAAATGTATACCTCGGTCTTCGACTAAATCATAAAGTGATTGTAAATCAAAGTCCGATAAGTCTGTACTTGCCATTTTCGCTGAGAAATAGTGCGTATAATGAATATATGGTGCATCATTTAACGTATATAAACGTTCAATACGAAAACTCTCTTTACCGAATAAGCGAAATGGCACTGTTCCTTCTTCATTATGAACGACTTCTGCCTTTAGCAATTTCTTTTGTACTTTATATCCTTCTTCCACTAACACTTCAGTAAATTTCTTACCCTTTGACAGTTTTGTCGCAGAAGTATTACGGATGACTTTCGTTCCTTTACCGCTCTTCTTTTCCAAATATCCTTCTTGAGCGAGTTCTTTAATCGCATTACGTACTGTAATTTTACTCACTTTGAACTCTTCCTCTAATTGTGGTTCAGAAGGAATATTCGTATGAATCGCATATACACCATGCAATATTCGATCACGAATAATATTTTTTATTTGTAAATATAATGGTCCTTTTTTTCTCGTTACGTTCACCGTTACACCCACTACCTTTCTACATCACCTACTGATGCCGTCATTGCCCGAAGTATATCCTTCTCTGATGACATTGGCGTATCACCGACGATTGTATGTGCAAGCATGCCAGCTGCTGACGCAAATGAAACAGCTTTCTCTGGTGCAAACTCTTCTATCTCGCCATGAATAATCCCGCTCGTATAAGCATCTCCAGCACCTATTCTATCATATACAGAAAACGTAAGTGTTTTTGCAAAAGTGAACGTTCCATCTTTACATATAAACCCGCGCAGTGAATGTGTATTATCACCGTTAATAGAGCGATGTGTACCAGCAATTGTAGCAATATGATACGTTTCAGCTACCTTTGGAATAAGATCAACAAGTTGCGCCTCTCGCTCCGTTTCTTCTGTTTTCATTCCTAAAACAAACATCGCATCTTTTTCGTTCATCATAACGATATCAGCAAGTCCTAGCATTTCTTCATAATGCGGCTTTGCCTGTTCATATCCGTCTTCTCCCCAAAGTGATGGACGATAATTGCAATCAAAAACGACGGCTCCTCCGTTTTCTTTAACTGCTCTCGCTAAAGACTTCATATGATGGCGCACCGTATCATTCATCGCAAGCGTAATACCGCAAAAATGAACGATATCAATTTCCTTAGCAATTTCTTCAAATTGGTACATCTCTTCAGACGCCGTATTGAAGCTACTTTCTAGTCGATTCGAATACGTAACGCGGCTTGCACGTGCACCGAATCCATTTTCTAAAAAATACATACCTACATATTTACCGCCTCTTGAAACAAGAGAAGTTTGAATCCCTAACTTTTGAATGTAAGATACAGCTGCATCTCCAACCGAATTTTCCGGTAAAGTTGAAATAAGAAGCCCTTCATGCCCTAAGTGAGAAAGTGCCGCTGCAACGTTCACACCTGTACCTGAAAATGAGTAATTTAGCGTGTTAGCTTGCGACAACAATTCATATCCAGGTACTTGCAGGCGCATCATTACTTCGCCGAACGCTGCAATTTTCTTACGCATATTGATCAACTAGCTTCTTCACGACTGCTAATAATTCACGCACATCTTCTACTTTCGTGTTACCAGTTTCTTTATCAATAATAGAAGAGTACACGTGCGGGATAACTTGCTCTACATTTGCTTCAAGCGCAATGCGTACAATTGTTTCAAAGTTCTCTTTATCAATTCCGCCTGTTGGCTCTAATGCGAATCCTTCTTCCGCACAAGCTTTCGCAACTGCGCGATATTCTTCTTCATGAGCTAGCCCTTTCATTGGGAAGTATTTCAATGAATTTCCGCCCATATCACGTACAAGTGCGATCGCTGTTTTAATTGGAACGATTGCTTTTTCTTCTCCAGCCGCACTAATTGGGCCAGTAGAAATATTTACGTAACCTACTTTTCCTGTTGGCGATACTAAACTATTAATCCAGCTATCTTTTTTGCCAAGATTTGCACGTGTCGCTCCGACTGAAGGGAACACTTGGTTAATATGGCTACCAGGATAATGCTTCGCAATTTCAGCCACAACTGCCGCTTGGCGATTATCTCCTGCTCCTAGTCCGATTGATACAGCGTCCTCAATTTCTTTTCCGTATGCTTTCATCGCTGTAACAGCTTCTTCTACAGTTGGATAATCTTTTGATAATACACCAACTACTACATAACCTTCTGCTGCTTCAAAAATATCTTTTGCATTTTCGATATTGTTCGCTAATACATTTAATGCTACGCGGCCTTTATAAAAACGTTTTTGAATGTTTGTCATTTTAGTTTCCCCCTACAATTTCTCTCAATTTTTCTTCAATTACATGTATGTCATCACCTTGAAGTGGACGTGGATCAATATCAAAGAACCCTTGTCTTACTCCGTAATCACGTGTATAAATTGCGATTTCCCCTTCGCGTAATGCTGTCACAACGTCTTTTGCTGATTTATTTAATTGTGTCTCGTTAATATGAATACGAGCTCTAAAGATTGCTCTTCCGGCTTCATCTTGAACGATCGTTACATTTACGCCGTTTAATTCTTTTAGCGGTATAAGTACTTGTAACAATTCTTTTTCTTGCTCGCTCTTATCTTCTTTTACTCCGTACTCATCAAGCGCTTGAAGTAAGCCAAATGTTGTTTCTTTCCCAACCTTCATACTTCTTCCGATGCAATGTAATTGCACTTTCAGCCACTCAATATACTTTCTTTTACCGCCCACAATACCAGAAGTAGGCCCTTCAATCGCCTTTGAACCACTATAAATGGCAAGGTCTGCATACTTCACATATTTTTGAATGTCTTCTTCAGCTGCCGCATCGACGATAAGCGGGATGTTATTTCGCTGCGCAACTTCCCATGCTTCTTCAACAGAAATCATATTTTTTTGTACTGCATGATGGGATTT
This sequence comes from Bacillus cereus group sp. N12, assembly GCF_016483575.1. NCBI lineage: Bacteria > Bacillati > Bacillota > Bacilli > Caryophanales > Bacillaceae > Bacillus > Bacillus cereus group sp. N12. The sequence goes on along the minus strand of NZ_JAEHBO010000030.1, from coordinate 10,816 downwards.
CACATAAAGAATCGCCGCTGTATTTTCACCAATCGCATCTTCAATATGCTCTGCTTTCCCTTCATTTGCATAGCCAACTTCTACAAGTTTACCGCCGCCTAAGTAAATCATCGTTTCAACAGGGGCACCGTATTGAACGTTATGACCCTTTAGCATAATCACTTCGTTTTTCGCGATTACTTCTTGATGAAGTCTTTCACTTTTACGGCGATTTCCTTCTGTAACGATACCAGCGATAGAAAGCGCAATTCCACTCGATGCTGAATTCACAACAACTGCTGCCTCTGACTCTAGAATTCTCGCAATATGGTCTCCTGCTTTATCTACTAAATCAGCAATTTCCACATAATTTTGTCCACCATGTTTCATTGCATCCATAACTGTATCTGCCGGAGCGGATACACCTAAAATACTCATTCTACCGCTCGCATTAATCACTCTTTTTAATCCATACTTAGCATTCAATGAATGACCCATTGATTACAACCCCTTTCGTATCAATCCTTCTTTCAGCAATGCGCTGATCCCCTTCTGAATCAATTAACGTAACCTTCTCATCTTTCACCGTAAATAAAGTTAAATTTGCAATATCGCCTTCTTGAATGCGGCCAAGCTCAGGTTTCTTAAGCCACTCTGCTGCATGTTTCGTAACCGCATCAATCACTTCTTCTAGCGGATAACCTAAGTAAAGGAATTTCGAAAGAACGTGAGCCATACTATACACTGGACCGTGTATACGGTTCTTCCGGTAAATATCTGTACTAATTGTATTAAGCGTAATACCGTAACGCTTCGCCGCTTCTGCTACTTTAAAAGAAAAACTAGCATTACCATGACCAACATCTAAATGTACGCCGCGATTCACTGCATCTAGTAACACAGGTAGCGGTTTGCCTTCTTCATCAAATAAATTATTTTCTTTCCCGTTTAAATAATGTGTAATGACATCATCTTTTTCTAAAAGAGGTACAACTTCCTCAATGCGAGGAGGCGCTGAACCGATATGTACCATAATTGGCAATGATGTTTCACGGGATAAATCACGCGCTATATGAAGTGGATCAATTCCACTATCACAAACGACACTTTTACTCATTCTCGCCTTTAACCCAACGATTACATCTTTATACTTTTCTACTGCTTCTATTACTTTCTCTTTATCTATCCATTCCATATTGGATAATTCATCAATTCGTTTTAAACCGATGCGAGAAATATTTAAAAAGGCAAATAAATTCGTTTTTGCCTGCTCTCTACTTTTTACTAAATCTGCAATGCGATCAGCACCGCAGCTACCTGCATCAACAATTGTCGTTACCCCTTGCTTAACGCCAATTTCATCCACCTCATCGCCATACGGATCAAACTCTGGAAAAGCGTGAACGTGCAAATCAATCCAGCCACTTGATACGTAAGTACCAGAGTAATCAAGAACCTTTCCACCTTCGCCAGCACCAGCTTTCGTCACCTGTGCGATTTTATTATCTTCAATTACAATGTCAATCTCTTCCCCGTTCACACGTTTCACATTACGTAGTACGAATCGTTCTGTCATTGTACTTCCACCCTTTTCTATAAGAAGCCATAAGAATACGCTTACATTAAAATTTCATTTTTCTTTATCTCTTTCACACATTTAGAGTAGCACAAAAAAAGGGAGAAGTAAACATAACGTTATAATGTTTAAAAGTAAATAAAAAGATGCTCCTCAAAATGCTGATAGTACAGGAAATTATATCAACGATTTTTCGAATATATCTATCATAACTTACAATATATCAACGATTTTTCAATTATATCTATCGTAACTCAAAATATATCAACGATTCGACAAGGAATATCGATTTACCGACAAAAAACGCCAATCCCTTTCTTATATACGAAAAGGCTGCTCCAAAACGGAACAACCTCTTTATCTATTCCTGAACCGTCACAATAACCCCATCCATATTGTTCCCCGAAATTTCATACTGCTTATTTACTGGGACATTTACGTTCATATTCTCTGAAACTTTATAATAAGAAACCGTATATTTCTTGCCTTCCACCTCAGTTGAAATTTCTTTTTCCTCTTTTAAGAACTCTAAATATTCCTCTAGCGTAAAATTCTTTTTTTGCATAATTGCGCTATGAGGTAAACCCACGTAACGTATATGCCATGGCTCATATTGAATGCCTGTAATGTTACTTTTATTTTTCGGGTAGCGTAATACAAAGCCATGCTTCCATACGTTCTCCTCCACCCACTTACCTTCAGGAGCCCTCTCCATTTTCTTTTGAGTAGACCCAACATCGAGTGATAATCCTAAATTATGCTCACTGTATCCTGCTGGGAGTGCATAATCTGATCCCATTTCTTTATATAATTTACTTTGTTCTTGAAAATCTCGGTACCCGCTACTCATTAGGAAATGCTGTACTCCATCTTTTCCAGCCGCATCGACAACGTTCAAAAACTTTTTTACAACACCCTTTGATAAGCGAAGGTTTCTATCAAATATTACATAACCTCTTACTAATTCACTATTATGATTTACATTTATAATATCAGACCTAATACTATCTTTTTTTACTGGGTAATCTTTATTAACTAATAGTAGATCCCCTTTATAAATTTGTTCTTTTGTAACCTCTACCTTTTCCATACTTGCAGTCTTTACTGCACTATTTTCCCCGCCGATTTTCACATCAATTTCCTTTTGAAATAACGGTGATATGTAAACGCCTACACAGATTGTGCATGCTATAAAAAAAGAAATAAATACCCACTTTTTCATTTCTAGTTCCTCCTTAACGTAACTTACGTATAGAATAGAAAAAACTATTAAAATAAAAAGTGGGGTAAAGTTTAAATTTTTATTAAATTGTTACGTTCTCGTCTTTTGGCAATCTCACTTCAAATAACGTTCTAACTACATTACTTTCAGCAGAAATCGTACCGTTATGCTGCTCGACAATATTTTTTGCAATAAATAGTCCAAGGCCTGTCCCGCCACGGTTCTCGGTTCTCGCTTTATCACCTGTATAAAACATATCAAATAGATACGGTAAATCTTCTTCTGGAATGCTATCTCCGTAATTCATAACTTGCACGACAACTTCTCCATTATCGACATACCCATTCATATCAACAAATTGTCCATCATATCCGTATCGAACAGCATTTGTTAACAAGTTTTCAAATACTCTAGCTAACAATTTTCCATCACCGTGCATCGGTAAATGAGCATCAACATGCAATCTAGCTTCTAAATGATGTTTCTCTAATAACGGATATAATTCCTCTTCTAACTGTATAAGCAACTCACTTATATCAATAGGCTTTTTATCCAGCTTTAGCATGCCATAATTCATACGTGTAATTTCAAATAGCTCATCAATTAAACTTTCCAGCCTTTGTGATTTCGTATATGCAATCGTGGAAAAATGTTTAATTTGTTCCTTCGTCAAATTCTCATCTTTAAGAATTAAATCTAAATATCCTAACACGGATGTTAATGGCGTTCTTAAATCATGAGCTAAATTCACAACGAGCTGATCTTTACTACTTTCAGCAAAGTCGCCTCTTTCCACAGCTTCTTTTAACTTTTCACTCGCAACATTTATTTCGCGCGCGATATTTCCAAACTCATCATTTGATGAAACTTGAACTTTATTTGTAAAGTTACCGTTCGCAAGATGATGAATCCCATTAGAAATTTCATCAAAGTATTTTAAATACGGTTTTGTCAAAAAGAAGAAAAAGATAATAGATAACGGAATAAAGAAAATTAAAAAGAAGTTAATGTCCCCAAATTCCCTTACCATTGATCGAAATTGCGCTAAAGGCTCTTCGTAGCGAACCATCTTTTTATAATACAGCTGCAATCCTTTATAAATTATATAAGTTACAGTTGCTGCAAGCACCATACTTAACGCAAATAAGGCAATCATTTTAAAACGAAAGCTTTTCATCATGTTAGCCATTGAAAGTATAACCTACCCCCCACACTGTTTTTATTAACTTATCCTTTCTTTTATCTTCCCCAAGCTTTTTCCGTAACGTACGAATATGTACCATAACTGTATTTCCACCTTCATAATAATCATCTGCCCATACTTGCTGAAAAATATTTTCCACATTGTACACTTTCTTCGGATGACTCGCTAATAAATATAAAATGTCAAATTCTTTCGGTGTTAACTCAATTTGCTCTCCATATACATTTACCGTTCGGCGCTCAGGATCAATAATGACTCCGCCAATCTCTAAAGCAGACTTACTTTCCGCTACTTTCGGTTGATTTAACGTAAAAAACCTACGCAGTTGTGCATTTACACGTGCAACTAGTTCTATTGGTGTGAAAGGCTTCGTCATATAATCATCCGCACCTAGTACAAGACCTGTCACCTTATCGAAGTCAGATGTTTTCGCGCTTAAGAAAATAATCGGCATATGATATTTGGCGCGAATCTGTCTCGTCACTTCATATCCATCCATTTTCGGCATCATAATATCTAAAACCACTAAGTCAATTGGCTGCGTTTTAATAATATGCACCGCTTCTTCTCCATCGGCTGCTTTCACAACATGATACCCTTCTTTTTTTAAATGTATCTCAATTAAATCAGCAATTTCTGCCTCATCATCAGCTATCAAAATTGAAATGCGCTTCATCTTACTCCCCCTTTATACGCTCGATTTTAAACTAGTCTATCCAATTTGTACAATACAAAAAAGGCTACCCGTTTGAGTAGCCTTAGTAAATGAAATTATATCGACCATAACTTGAATTATATCGGCGATTTTCCAATTATATCGACCGTAACTTGAATTATATCAGCGATTATTGAAATATATCGACTTACCGACAATTAACGACAAAACCCTCTCGCTATTTGCGGACAGCCTAACGAAACTTCCATTTACCGCTCAAACACAATCCGCTGCTTCGTGATTTCATCCAGTCTCTTGCGGTCTACTTCATACTCAGCTTCAACACTTTGCGGTACAATCACTTTCCCGCCCTTAAGCATCACTTCCGGCGAAATAATATCCTGCTCCCAATGTCTACTAGAAGCGGATATATCACCAGGAATCGTAAAGTTCGGCAATGAAGCAAGCGCAACGTTTTGTGCTCGTGATATACCCATTTCTACCATACCGCCGCACCAAACTGGTATGTTATGCTCCATGCAATAATTATGGATTTGAATAGATTCTGTTAATCCGCCCACTCGCCCTGGTTTAATGTTAACGATGCGGCAACTACCAAGCGTAATCGCAACGCGCGCATCTTCTAAACTATGGATGCTTTCGTCTAAACAAATCGGCGTTTCAATTTTCTTTTGCAGCTGTGCATGATCAAGAAAATCGTAATCCGCTAGCGGTTGTTCAATCATCAGCAATTGAAATTCATCTAGTCGTTTCAGCCTCTCCGTATCCGCTAATGTATAGGCTGAATTTGCATCAGCCATTAACGGGATATTCGGAAACTCTTTACGAATTTCTTTCAATAATTCGTAATCATGCTCTGGCTTTATTTTCACTTTAAAACGCTCGTATCCTTCTTCCGCGTACTTCTCGATTTGTTTTAGCATAACCGGAATCGTATTGATCCCGATTACAACGCCGACCTCAATTTCAGACTTCGTTCCGCCAAGCAATGTCGCTAGTGGTTTCTTTTGACGCGTCGCATATAAATCCCAAACAGCCCCTTCTATTCCGGCCTTTGCCATTCGGTTTCTCTTTATATGCTGGAACAAACTCGGCACTTCATTCGGATGAGAGATTTCAGTTTCCAATAAATCCGGTATTAAAAAATCCTGAAGTACATGCAGTGCTGTCTTCACCGTTTCTTCCGTATACCACGGTTCAGAAAAAGCAACGACTTCACCAAATCCAATGTGCCCGTCCGTATCTTCTAATTCAACGACGATACTCTCACGCCTTTCGTAAGTTCCGTAGCTTGCAGCAAACGGGATTGCGAGTGGCATTTCCGTTATATAAAGTATCGCTTTTTTTATCTCCACCTACATCTCCTCCAATAATTGTCTTAACTCTCGTCTTAACAATTTTTTCGAAGCGTTTCGTGGTAATTCCTCTAAGAAACACACTTTCTTCGGCACTTTATATTTCGCTAATTTCTCCTCGCAAAAATGAAGAATTTCTTCTTCTCTTACCTCTCCGCTTTTTACAACAAAAGCAGCTGGCACTTGTCCCCAACTTTCGTCAGCCATACCGACAACACCGGCTTCTGCTACTGCAGGATGAGATAGTAACACTTCTTCAATTTGAGCTGGATATATATTTTCTCCCCCAGAAATAATTAAATCACTGCGGCGGTCTAATACGTATAAAAATCCTTCTTCATCTAAATAACCGAGGTCACCAGTATGAAGCCAGCCATTTTGAATTGTTTCACGCGTCGCATCTTCACGGTTGAAATAGCCACCTGTTACGTTCGGTCCTTTTACAACAATTTCTCCTTCAGCATGTGGAGGCACTATTACGCCGTCTTTTTCAATACGAAGCTGACATTGGAATAGTGGTTTTCCAGCTGATCCTACTTTCGTTAACATGTAATCTGCTGATAACGTACAAATTTGCGAAGACGTTTCTGTCATACCGTACGTTTGATACACAGGAATTCCTTTTTCTACACACGTTTCTAATAACGGTTTCGGCGCTGGCCCTCCGCCTAGTAACATGCATCGTAAAGAAGAGGGATATGTCTCTTCTCCAAGTCGCTCTAAAAGATCTGTTAACATTTTAGAAACGACAGAAATAATCGTAACGCCTCTCGTTTGAAGTGCTTCATGAATAAAATTAGCATCATATTTCGGAACGAGTAAAATGCGCATACCGTACATAATATTTTTCATTAACAGAGATAGCCCGCCAACGTGGAACATCGGCATACAAGCTAACCAGCAATCATCATCACGAAGCCCTAAATTAAGCGAAGAACCGACTGCGCTTGCCCAATGATTACTGTACGTTAAAATAACGCCTTTCGGCTTCCCTGTCGTCCCAGACGTATAAATAATTGTCATCGCTTCTTCTAAAGAGAATTCTTCCTGTATAGATGCTTCCGCCTTCGATCCATTCATCACTTCAGCAAATGAATATACAGGAACATCTGTAGTCTCAAAATCTTGATCCGTCACTAAACAAACAACTTCAGCATCATCCATTTGCCAAAGTAGCTCTTCTCTTGAAAGACGCGTATTTAAAAGCACAGCTACTGCACCTACGTAAGATAGGGCGTGAATAACTGTAATCATCTCCATACCATTTTTCATCAGAACAGCCACCTTTTGTCCACGCTTCACTCCAACGTGCGTGAGGTGTTCACAAACAGATACTACTTTTTCATGCAACTGCATAAAAGTAACCTTTTCGTCCTCTATTTCAATTGCAGTGCGATCTGGTGTTAAAAATGCACGTTGCTTTAACCAATTTGGCATAGTTTCCATCATACATTCTCCTTTCCTGAAAGAAAGAGACTTGATATGACATCAAGTCTCTTAGTTGTTTTGTTTCCGGTTGATTCCATCTAGCTACAGCGGCTAGAACAGTCGGTCGTTTCACGCCTTCTTGTTCTAAGCAAGCCGCTTCCGCTTTTGGTTTCATCCAGCTGCGCCTCCTAGCCCCTTCCATCTAAGAACCTTCCGCACGAGAAAGTAAAAAACACTTTCTGTGCGAAAGAACCTTAGCCTACGAGGCTAAACAGTCGGCTCCGCTTTTGGTTTGATCACGGGAAACGAGGGAATTGACCGAAGTCCGGGCTGCGTTTTTCTTTGAACGCGTCACGACCTTCTTTTGCTTCGTCAGTTGTGTAGTACAATAACGTTGCATCTCCAGCTAATTGTTGAATACCAGCTAGACCGTCTGTGTCTGCGTTGAATGCAGCTTTTAGGAAACGAAGTGCCATTGGGCTGTTTGCTAAAATTTCTTGTGCCCATTGTACTGTTTCTGCTTCAAGCTCTTCTAATGGTACTACAGTGTTTACTAAGCCCATATCAAGCGCTTCCTGTGCACTATATTGACGACATAAGTACCAAATTTCGCGAGCTTTCTTGTGGCCTACCATACGAGCTAAGTAACCAGCTCCGTATCCACCGTCAAAGCTTCCTACTTTAGGACCTGTTTGTCCGAATACAGCGTTGTCTGCAGCGATCGTTAAGTCACATACGATATGAAGTACGTGTCCTCCACCGATTGCATAACCTGCTACCATTGCGATAACTGGTTTAGGAATTGCGCGAATTAGACGTTGTAAGTCTAATACGTTGAGACGTGGGATTTGGTCGTCACCTACATATCCACCATGACCGCGAACTTTTTGGTCGCCGCCAGAACAGAATGCACGTCCACCTTCACCTGTTAAAATGATAACGCCAACATTTGCATCATCACGAGCGTGTGCAAAAGCGTTGATCAACTCCATTACCGTTTTAGGACGGAATGCGTTATGTACTTCAGGGCGGTTAATCGAAATCTTTGCGATACCATTGTATGTTGAATAAATAATATCTTCGTAATTGCCTTCTTTTACCCATTCAATAGCCATTACAACTACCTCCTTGTATATTTCTGATCTCCTCTATAAGTGTAGCTTCCCTCTTAGGTGAAAAAAGCATCACTGCATAGTTTTTAGAAATCCCTTTACTATTGTATCAAACTTTTCAGGTTGTTCCACATGAATTGCATGGCCAGCACCATCAATTTTGACAAATTTCGCGTCAGAGACGCATTTTTCGATATTTTTTAATATGCGAAAGAACTTTTCATCATGCTCACCGTTCATTAAAAGAACAGGCATTTTTAAGTTTTGTAGCTCATTCCACCATGAAGGCTGAGCCCCTGTTCCCATGCCTCGCAAGCTATTTGCAAGTCCTTTTGGATTGTTAGCAAGTCGTTCTTTTCGCACTGCTTCTTGTACCTTTTCTGCTAAACGTTTTTGCGTTTCGAACAGCGGAATATTTTCCCACATCGCTACAAAACTTTCGATTCCTTCTCGCTCAATTTTATGAGCAAGTCGCTCATCTTTTTCACGACGTTCTTTTCTAGCCTCTTCACTTTCAAGCCCAGCTGTACAATTTTCTAATAAAAGAGAACGTACATATTCTGGATATAGGCATGCCATCGTAATCGCCAGCCTACCGCCCATTGAATAGCCGAGTATGTGCGCTTTTTCAATATGAAGGTAATCTAGCAGCTCTTTCATTTGTAATGCCGCATTTCTAATATCATAATGCGTCACAGCTTCAGGACTTTCCGTTTTTCCGTGCCCAACAATGTCTACTAAAATGACTTGAAATTTCTCGCTCCAAGAAGGAACGAAAAAACGCCACGTTTCCATGCTTCCCGTAAAACCATGAAGAAGTAGAAGTGGTTCACCGCTTCCGACTACTTCATATTCATACGATACACCTTGCAGCGTTACTTTCATCGTGATTCACCTTGTAAAGATGTAGTAATCACGTCCATCGTTTTTGCCCATAATGTACGGTGCAATGTTAAGTTCTCATCACGATTCGTACAAATTTCCACAACGTGTAAACCTTCCGCCCTTGTTCCCTTTTGTACCTCTTCTCGGAATTGCTCCCAACCATTTACACGGCTAAATGAACCACCGTACATTTTAACAACGTGTTCATAATCAAGCCCAATCGGTGTTCCAAATAATGATTCAAAATGTTCCTTTTTCTCATACTGTGGTAAGAATGAGAAAATACCACCACCGTCATTATTTACAACGACAATTGTTATGTTTAATTCATGTAATTTCGCTGCTAACAGTCCATTTAAATCGTGATAAAATGATAAATCACCGATGACTAATACGAGCGGATCACAAATAACGCTCGCGCCTAAAGCTGTTGAAATGATTCCATCGATACCATTTACACCGCGATTTGCCATCACCTGAATGTTTTTATTTGATGTGAAGAAGAATGAATCTGTATCACGAATTGGCATACTATTACTCACAAATAACGTTGCCCCATCTGGTAATACGCGTACAATATCCGTAATAACCTTTCCTTCAAATGCCGTTTCGTATGTTTCCATTTCACGAAGCGTTTCCTTCGTTTTTTCGTTTATATGTTGCCACATTCGGGACCAATCATTCTTTTTCATAGCTGGCATTTTTTCTATTAATGCCTTGCAAAATGCAATATCATTTGCCTGTACAACTTCTGTCGCAACGAGAGCTGGATCTCTCCATTGTCCAGATTCGTCAACAACGATATGAACAGCTTTCGTCTGTTTTTTAATGAACTGCGTTAATGCTTTCGAAACAGGCATACCACCAAAGCGAATCATCACTTCTGGCTTCCACGTTTCTTTTAACAATTCATTTCGTAAAAATGTATCGTAACAGTCAATTACCATCGTTTTATCGTGATGTCCGCTACGAATGTTAGAAAGTGGATCCGCTAATATTGGATATCCTGTTTTTTCAGCTAATTGTGCTGCAAACGCTGCGATTTCTGAATGACTATCATCTCCACAAATAATAAGCCCCTTTTCCATATGTGAAAGGCGCCCTACAAGAGAATCTACATATTCACTCGGCATCACCGCGTTCCCTTGCTGAACTACTCCTGTATATTCCCCGCGTCCTTTATCCCATAAACTTTCTAATGAAAAGTCCGGGATAAGCGGTTCACGCACTGGAAAATTAAGATGAACAGGTCCTTGCGGCGTTAAAAGTGCGCTTGCTATCATGCGCTGCGTCGTCATGCGAGCATAATGATACATCGCTTCACTCGCTTCTGGAATTGCCATCTCTGTAAATTGCTTCACAAACGTACCGTATAAATT
>NZ_JAEHBO010000003.1:0-197671 GCF_016483575.1 Bacillus cereus group sp. N12 | reverse complement strand
ATTTAACAGAGTTATCTGAAATTCCGTCAATGGATGCATCATTAGCATCTGACTCTTCATCTTCTACAGCATTAAATAATACGATGGAAGGTTTATATCGTATTGGCAAAGATCAAAAGAGAATGCCTGGCGTTGCAGAAGATGTCGAAAAGCTAGATGATGGGAAGAAATACATATTTAAATTAAGAAAAGATGCGAAATGGTCAAATGGGGAACCTGTAACAGCTAAAGACTTTGTGTATTCATGGAAAAGAGCCGTAAATCCAGATACAAAAGCAACGTATTCGTACATTATGTTCGATATTAAAAATGCAGAGAAAATTCATAAAAAAGAATTACCTGCTGACCAATTAGGTGTAAAAGCGATTGATGATTATACATTAGAAGTGGAATTAGACAATCCCGTTCCTTACTTTATCGATTTAACAGTTTATCCAGTATTTTACCCGCTAAATGAAAACTTTGTAAAAGCACAAGGTGATAAGTTTGGTTTAGAGGCAAATACAACATTATATAACGGTCCATTCGTTATGAGTGATTGGAAACATGAACAAAGTTTCCAATTCAAGAAGAATCCTTCATATTGGGATAATAAAACGGTTAAAATCGAAGAAATCAACTTTAATATTGTAAAAAATACAGCAACTGATGTAAATTTATATGAGACAAACGCGATTGATCGTGCGGCTTTAACGTCTGAATTTGTTGATAAGTTTAGACAAAGCCCAGAGTTCCAAACAAGAAAAGAAGCAGGGGTTGCTTACTTAAGATTTAATCAAAGTAATCAGTACTTAAGTAATAAAAACTTAAGAAAAGCAATTTCAATGTCCTTTGACCGTGATAACATTGCGAAAGTTATTTTAAATAACGGTGCAATTGGAGCTTACGGATTTGTTGGAAAAGATTTCGCTGAAGGTCCGAATAAAAAAGATTTCCGAGCTGAAAATGGAAAGCTAGTTGAAACAAATCCAAAAGAAGCGAAAAAGCTTTGGGAAACAGCGAAGAAAGAGCTTGGAACTGATAAAATCGAACTAGAATTCTTAAACTTTGATAATGAAGATGCTAAAAAAGTTGGTGAATTCTTAAAAGGTGAGATAGAAAAGAACTTACCAGGTTTATCAATTAAAATTAAACAGCAACCATTCGCACAAAAAAATAAATTAGAAGATTCTCAGCAATATGATATTGCGTTTGGTATTTGGGGACCAGATTTCCCAGATCCAATCTCATATTTAGATATGTTTGTTACGAATGGTTCTCAAAATAAAACAGGGTATTCTAATCAGAAGTATGATGAGTTAATCCTAAAAGCTAAAACAGATACAAAAGATTTACAAGCTCGCTGGAACAACCTTCTAGAAGTAGAGAAGATGTTAATTAAAGAGGATGCAGTTATCACTCCAATCTTCCAAAAAGGTTCAGCGTATGTAGTAAAAGGTGCCGTAAAAAATATTATCCCAATTAACTATGGTGGTAAATTAACTTACAAATGGGCATCTGTTGAACAAAAATAATCTTTTTTTTCCATCGTTTACAAGGGTATATGCCTATGATGGGCATATGCTCTTATTTTAAAAAAATAAAAGTAAGAATATTTTAAACTATCTTATTGCTTTTGAGAAAAACGGGGAGGTGCTTGACTATGGGACGTTATGTATTAAAACGTTTCGTGTACATGGCTTTGACATTATTTTTAATTACTACACTGACTTTCTTTTTGATGAAATTACTTCCGGGTTCTCCGCTTAAAAACCAGGAGAAGCTATCACCGGCACAAAAAGAAATCATTCTTGAAAAATACGGATTAAATGATCCGGTACCAGTTCAATACGCACGTTACTTAGGTAACTTAGCAAAAGGTGATTTAGGGGTATCATTCCAATATGATAACCGCCCAGTAACAGACATGATTGTGGATCGTATTGGACCATCAGCCCAATTAGGTTTACAAGCGATTATATTAGGGACATTTATCGGTTTAATTTTAGGTATTGTTGCCGCACTTCGTAATAATACGTGGGTGGATTATAGTGCAACAGTTATTTCGGTACTCGGAATGTCGGTACCATCATTCGTATTCGCCGCATTACTACAATATTTCGTAGGGGTAAAACTTGGTTGGTTCCCGGTAGCATTCTGGAAAGGACCAGAGTTTACTGTAATGCCTACAATTGCATTATCGATGGGAGTTATCGCAACAATCGCACGTTTCTCTCGTGCAGAATTAATTGAAGTTATGCAGTCAGACTATATTTTAACAGCGAAAGCAAAAGGAATTAGTCAAGGCGTTATCATTGTAAAACACGCACTTCGTAACGCGTTAATTCCAGTTGTAACAATTTTAGGACCAATGGTTGCGGCATTAATTACAGGAACACTTGTTATCGAGCAAATTTATGCTGTACCAGGACTTGGGGAACAATTCGTTAAATCGATTACTTTAAATGACTATACAGTTATTATGGGAACTACGATTTTCTATAGTGCAATCTTCATTTTAGTTATTTTCATTGTCGATATTTTATACGGAATTATTGATCCTCGTATTCGTTTAGCGGGAGGGAAAAAATGATGAAAGATGTACAAAAATTATCTCCAGATTTATTTCAACAAGCCAATCAAAATAATGTTGATAATGAAGTCATTGCCCGTCCAAGCTTAACGTTTTGGCAAGATGTAAGAAGACGTTTGTTCCAACATAAAGGTGCGATGCTTGGCCTTGTATTATTAGTAATCATTGCGCTATTAGCGATTTTTGGACCGATGGTAAGTAAACACTCGTATAAAGAGCAAGATTTAGGTCGTGCGAAATTACCACCAAAAATTCCAGTTATTGAAAATGTTCATTGGTTACCATTTGACGGTACAGATCAATATGGTGTTGACCAATATGAAAAACGTGATATTAAAGAGTACTTCTGGTTTGGTACAGATGATCTTGGCCGTGACTTATGGACAAGAACATGGGAAGGTACACGCGTATCATTATATATCGCTCTTTTAGCAGCAGCAATTGACTTAGTAATTGGGGTTGCATACGGAGGTATTTCAGCATTCTACGGCGGTAGAGTAGATAATATTATGCAACGTATTATGGAGATTATTAACGGTATTCCATACTTAATCATCGTTATTTTAATGGTAATCATTATGGGATCTGGTATTTGGTCGATTACACTCGCGATGGCGATTACAGGTTGGATAGGGATGTCGCGGATTGTTCGTGGACAAATCTTAAAGTTAAAAAACCAAGAATATGTATTAGCATCTCGTACATTAGGTGCAACGAACACGCAATTAATTGTAAAACACTTAATTCCAAACGTAATGGGACCTATTATCGTAATGACAATGTTTACAATTCCATCAGCGGTGTTTGGTGAAGCGTTCTTAAGTTTCATTGGTTTAGGAATTCAGCCACCATTCGCGTCACTTGGTTCTCTTGTAAATGATGGTTATAAATCTATTCAAACGTATCCACACATGATGTTCATCCCTGCGGTTGTCATCAGTATGTTAATTCTAGCATTCAACTTAATGGCAGATGGATTACGCGATGCGTTAGATCCAAAAATGCGTAAGTAAACGAGGAGGGAGAAGTAAAAATGAAAACATTGTTAGAGGTAAAAGATTTACAAGTCTCCTTTGATACACATGCAGGTGAAGTACAAGCAGTGCGCGGAGTTACTTTTGATTTGAAAAAAGGGGAAACATTAGCGATTGTAGGAGAGTCTGGTTCTGGGAAATCAGTTACTTCTAAAGCGCTAATGGGGTTAATCCCAAATCCTCCAGGCCGTATTAAAAATGGAGAGATTATATTTGACGGTCGTGATTTAACGAAATTAACGGAAAAAGAAATGCAGCAAGTTCGTGGTAAAGATATCGCAATGATTTTCCAAGATCCAATGACATCATTAAATCCAACGATGACAATTGGGAATCAAATTATGGAAGGTCTTATTAAACACCAAGGGATGAGTAGAGGAGACGCACGTAAAGTTGCGTTAGAATTAATCGACCTTGTAGGTATTCCAAATCCAGAAGCACGTTTAAAACAATATCCTCACCAATTCTCAGGTGGTATGAGACAGCGTGTAGTTATTGCGATGGCGTTAGCTTGTAACCCGAAATTATTAATTGCCGATGAGCCGACAACAGCGCTAGACGTTACGATTCAGGCGCAAATTTTAGAGCTTATGAAAGACATTCAGCAAAAGACAGAAGCAGCAATCATTTTCATTACGCATGACTTAGGTGTAGTAGCAAACGTTGCTGACCGAGTTGCGGTTATGTATGCTGGTAAAGTTGTTGAAATTGGAACTGTAGATGAAATTTTCTACAACCCAAAACATCCGTACACATGGGGCTTAATCGCATCTATGCCAAGTTTAGATGGATCAGAGGAAGAGCTATATGCGATTCCAGGAACGCCTCCTGACTTATTAAAACCGCCAAAGGGTGATGCTTTTGCACCACGTAACCCACAGGCGCTGAAAATTGATTTTGAAATGGAACCGCCTTTATTTAAAGTAAGTGATACACACTATGCGGCAACTTGGTTACTTCACGAGCAAGCACCAGAAGTAAAACCGCCGGCAGTTGTTGAAAAACGTATTCTTCAAATGAAAGCAGGTGAACAACATGACTAAACAACGTGAGAAATTAATTGAAGTAAAAAATGTAAAACAACACTTCGACGTGAGTGGTGGTGTTGTCAAAGCGGTTAATGATATTTCATTTGATATTTTCCGCGGAGAAACATTCGGGCTTGTAGGAGAATCTGGTTGTGGTAAATCAACAACTGGAAGAACGATTATTCGTTTATATGATGCAACTGCTGGTGAAGTGTTGTTCGATGGTGAAAACGTACATGGTAAGAAATCACGCGCAGAACTGAAGAAGTTCAACCGTAAAATGCAAATGATTTTCCAAGATCCATATGCATCATTAAACCCTCGTATGACAGTAGGGGATATTATTGCAGAAGGTATTGATATTCACGGATTAGCAAAAAGTAAAAAAGAACGTATGGACCGTGTTCATGAACTGTTAAACACAGTTGGTTTAAATAAAGAACACGCAAACCGTTTCCCGCACGAATTCTCGGGTGGACAACGTCAACGTATCGGTATCGCTCGTGCGCTTGCTGTAGAACCTGAATTTATCATTGCCGATGAGCCAATCTCAGCACTTGACGTATCGATCCAGGCGCAAGTTGTAAACTTACTGAAACAGTTACAAAAAGAAAAAGGTTTAACATACTTATTCATTGCCCATGATTTATCAATGGTAAAATACATTAGTGACCGCATCGGCGTAATGTATCGTGGTCAAATCGTTGAGCTAACAACAAGTGATGAGTTATATGCGAATCCAATTCATCCATATACAAAATCACTATTATCAGCGATTCCGCTTCCAGATCCAGATTATGAGCGCAATCGTAAACGTATCGTATACGATCCATCGCAGCATGATTATGGTAATGAAGCACCAACAATGCGTGAAATTCGCCCAGGACATTTCGTATTATGTTCTGAAGCAGAGTATAAGAAATATAAAGAGATTTATCAATAAAAAAAAGGTCATTCTTCCGTTACGGAAGAATGACCTTTTTTACTATATTTGTCGATAAGTCGATATATTTAAAGAATCATCGATATAAGGTGCATTTATCAATAAATGCACCTTAATCAAAGAAGTGTTACTGCGCCTGAACAGAAACATTCTCTTCTTGCTCATTCGGCTTAACAAGTGCGTAACTTTCCCATGCTCTACTTCTCCAGCGGAAGAACATAATAATTGCCCGCGTCCATTCATCGATAGCAATCGCTAGCCAAATACCAACGAGTCCCATATCTAAATGGAAGGCAAAAAAGTAACCGAGTGGCAAACTCATTAACACCATAGAGAACGCACCAATTAAAACTGGATATTTTGCATCACCGGCTGCACGAAGGGAATTAATGATGACGATGTTCATCGTACGTCCTGTTTCGAGTAGTACACTTAGTAAAAGAACGCTTGCCCCTAGAGCGATAATATGAGGATTATCAGTAAATACCCCCATTAATTGTGTGCGGAATGTAATAACGAGAGCGACCATAAATAAAGTCACACCAATTGCCCATTGTACACTTTTCCATACACGTGTGTATGCTTCATCTTTTTCATTTCCGCCAACTAGGCGTCCCACGATAATAGCTGTTCCCATACCGATTGCAATTGCGAATAAATAAGTAAACATGGAAATGTTAGTAGCATATTGTCTAGCAGCTAACGATTCTGTTCCTAAGTAAGTTGCGTAGTACAGGAAGACAATTTGGCAAGCTTGATACATGACTTGTTCAAAAGCAGATGGAATGCCAATTTTTAAAATTTTCCCCACGTATTCTTTTGATAAGGTGAAGTAATATTGTAATTTTACACGGTATTCCATAACGCGGTATAGTAACCAGAAGAACACAATCAGTGCCAGTAGTCGACTGACAGCGGAAGAAATCGCGGCCCCTTGTACACCAAGTTCAGGGAAACCGAACTTCCCGAAAATAAGTACGTAGTTTCCGGCGATATGAATAATATTCATTCCAAGCGAAACAAACATTGCTTGCTTTGTAAAGCCGTGAACGCGAATAATTGCGGCTAACGAGTTAATAATAGCTTGAAGGAAAATGGCTCCTCCGACGATGGATAAATAGCTTTGTGCATACGTTAGTACATCGCCTTGTAAATTCATTGCCATCATCATATGTTTTGAAAATAAAAGAAAACCAGCACTTATAACGAGTCCGACCACTAAATTTAATGTGACGGCTAATGCTGATATTTTAGATGCTTCCATAAAACGTTTAGAACCGAGGTATTGAGATACGACGATCGCAGCGCCATTCCCGATTACTTCTAGTACCAAAATAGCGATATGAAGATATTGATTCGCTGCACCAACCCCAGATACAGCATCGTCTGATAATGCACTTAACATGAAAGTATCAGCGATCCCCATCAACATAAAAAGAAAAACTTCTAGAAAAATAGGCCATGTTAATAAGAATAAACTTAATTTTTCTGTCGGCCCGTTTTTTGAGTGAATTGCTGTCATGTCCGTCCCCTCTTTACCGATATCTATTTTTAGCAAAGTGTATCGTAACATACTTTCTTATCCTTTGCACTCATTTTAACCTACATATTTTTAATATGAAGAGACCTTCATTTTATGCTAAAAAGAGAAGGATAATTATACAAAAAATATTATAAAATATAAAATTTGTTTTTCTCTGATAATTTAGAAAAGTTTAAAATTTGTTATTTCCGACACTTCAGTCGGGTAAACTGGTAATATGAAACGTTTTTAAAGATTTATTTTTTCACAGGAAATTTTAATAAGATAGAAATATAAATATACAAAAAATATATTTGTGTGTATAATATGAATTATTAGAACATATATATATTTCTTTTTGTTTGAAAATGAAAGGGCTAACATTTTTATGGAGGGTGGAAATATGAAAAAAAAGATGCCGGTTTTTGTATTATCAACGGTAGCAATGAGCATGATTTTAGGGGCATGTAGTTATCAAAAAGATGAACAATCGCAAGCGAACGCAAAAGGGGATAGCGGGAAGAGCGGTGCGAAGCAAGTTATTAACTTAATTGAAACGCAAGAAATTCCAACGATGGATCCAGCATTATCAGCTGATGCAGTTTCTTCAAGAGTAATGACTAATACGATGGAAGGCTTATACAGTTTAGGAAAAGATGATAAGCTAGTTCCAGGTGTAGCGAAGGAATTCAAAAAGTCAGAAGACGGTAAAAAATATACATTTAAATTACGTGAAGACGCAAAATGGTCAAATGGTGAGCCTGTGACGGCGAAAGATTTCGTGTACGCATGGCAAAGAGCGATTAACCCAGACACAGCTGCGAAATCAGCGTACATTATGTATGATATAAAAAATGCAGAGAAAATTAATAAAAAAGAGATGAGTCCAGACCAATTAGGCGTAAAAGCAATTGATGACTATACATTAGAAGTGGAATTAGACAATTCAATTCCATATCTTGTAGATTTAATGGTATATCCAATCTTCTATCCTGTGAATGAAAAGTTTGTAAAAGAGCAGGGGACGAAGTTTGGTTTAGAAGCAAATACAACACTATATAATGGACCGTTTACACTAAGTGATTGGCAACATGAACGTAGCTTTAAAATGACAAAGAGCCCATCTTATTGGGAAAATAAAGAAGTGAAGATTGAGGAAGTAAACTTTAATATTGTAAAAGATACGTCTACGCCAATCAATTTATATGAGACAAACGCAGTCGATCGAGCGACGTTATTAGCAGAGTTCATCGATAAATATAAAGGAAAACCAGATTTCCAAACAGTAGAAGATACATCTGTATTCTTCCTTCGTTTAAATCAAAAAGATCCAGCGTTAGCAAATAAAAATATTCGTAAA
Organism: Bacillus cereus group sp. N12; assembly: GCF_016483575.1. Classification (NCBI taxonomy): domain Bacteria; kingdom Bacillati; phylum Bacillota; class Bacilli; order Caryophanales; family Bacillaceae; genus Bacillus; species Bacillus cereus group sp. N12. The sequence continues at coordinate 189,212 of NZ_JAEHBO010000003.1, read as the reverse complement.
GCAATTTCTCTTGCTTTTGAACGTAAGCCGTTTGTTGACACGCTATTAAATAACGGTTCTAAGCCAGCGACAGGATTAATTCCTGATAACTTCATTAAAGGACCGGATAAAAAGGACTTCCGTGCTGTAAATGGAGATATTGTAAAACCAAACGTGAAAGAAGCGAAGAAGTATTGGGAAGCTGGTAAAAAAGAGCTTGGTAAAAATGAAATTGAATTAGAGTTATTAAATGAAGACGTTGAATTATCGAAGAAAACTGGTGAATATTTAAAAGGTGAGTTAGAAAAGAATTTACCAGGTTTAACAGTGAAAATTAAACAACAACCATTTGCACAAAAACTAAAATTAGAAGATGCGGGCGATTACGTCATGTCATTCTCTGGATGGAGTGCAGACTTCCCAGATCCAGTTACATACCTTGATATGTTTGTAACGGACGGATCACAAAATAAAATGAAATATTCTAATCCGAAATATGATGAGATTATCATGAAAGCGAAGAAAGATGGAAGCGATGTAAATGCTCGTTGGAAAAACTTACTAGAAGCAGAGAAAATGTTACTTGATGATGCTGCGATTGTTCCAGTATATCAACGTGGTAGAGCATACTTACAAAGAGATTCAATTAAAAATATGTACAACCATAAATATGGTGGCGATTTAAGCTTTAAATGGGCGTCAGTAGAGAAATAAGAAAAAAGCAGGTGATTACCTGCTTTTTTTTAATACGTACGTTTCTTATAAATACCTTTCCCACCAACTTGGTTCCATCCGGATTGTACATCCAAACTTTTGTTAACAAACTTCATTTTTTCTTTTCCGCCAAAGAGTTTTTCACCGATGCTATTTGAAATGACACCAATCAATGCTGTGATTCCGATGATGAGGGCAGCAACAGTAACAAAATCAATAAAAAAAGCAATCATTTGCAAATTCCCCCTTTGCCTGTCTGTATTTTTATTGTATGAGATAAAAGATAAAAAAGAAAGAAATGTCAGAAAAATATTTGGTTTACTTTAGAAATCGTGTAGACAGGAGGGAGAATGTTTGTTAAAATAAGAACAAATGTTCCTTTTGATTCTCATTTATATAGTCTTACATTTCTTAATTGATTTATCAAGAAAAAGTAAGAAAACGTTCTCTTTTTTTAGGTGAAATTATAGATAAATAACTATATATTATATGAAAAATCAATGGGAAGTGAGTATTAAAAGGTTTGAAGGTCATTGTTAAAGTACAGCTAAAGTGAGCGTAATCATGTTACATAGCAGTGGAATACGCGGAAGAGTTTTCTCAACTAGTAGGAAATTTACTGTATATTTCTTGCAAAATCTATTGTATAATGATTATAGAAGTTACTTATTAAAAGTAATTGTTGTTTATTATAAGTTGTTGCTTACATGAAATGCGATTTTTGTACTTTGTTATAAGACAAGTTATCGCGAAAAATTGCTGAAGTTAGAATTTTAAACTGTAATTAGTACAGAATTTGTACTCTTTAAGGAGAGTGAGCTTTGTATGGTAACATTATATAGTTCTCCAAGCTGTACGTCTTGTAGAAAGGCGAAATTATGGCTAGAGGAAAATCATATTCCTTATACAGAACGTAATATTTTCTCAGATCCATTAACGATTGAGGAAATTAAAGAGATTTTACGTATGACAGAAAGCGGAACAGATGAGATTATTTCTACTCGTTCGAAAGTTTTCCAAGAATTAAATGTAAACTTAGAGTCTTTACCACTTCAAGATTTATATAAGATGATTCGTGACTATCCAGGGATTTTACGTCGTCCAATTATGATTGACGAGAAGCGTCTTCAAGTAGGTTACAATGAAGATGAAATCCGTCGTTTCTTACCACGTACAGTAAGAACGTTCCAATTACGTGAAGCACAACGTCTTGTAAATTAATTATAATAATATGAAAACCTTCTACCTATTATATAGTAGAAGGTTTTTTTTATTGTTTCACATTTCGTATGCGAACTTGTTGAACGATAATACCGATGCATAGAACAGTGAAAATGAACAAGAAAGGAATGCTTGTAGTGAAACTTGGGTTGTTATGAAAAAAGGTTGCAAGTCTGTCTTCGTGTGTAATCATCTTTCCAGCTGTATAGGCGAGTATCGCTGCTCCGCAATAAATGAGAAGTGGAAAGCGTTCCATAAGGATTAAAATAAGTTTGCTGCCCCAAATAATAATCGGAATAGAAATGAGTAACCCGATTATGACGAGTAATAATCTTCCGTGAGCCGCACCTGCAATAGCGATGACATTGTCAAACCCCATAACGAGATCCGCGAATACAATTGTACGCACAGCTTGGAATAAAGTTGTTTTCCCTTGAATAGAAGAAAGATCGTTGCTATTATCAGTTAATAAATTTACTGCAATGAATGTAAGTAAAATGCCGCCGATAAGCTGTAAAAATGGAATGTCGAGTAAGTAGACAGCTATTATTGTAAGAAGAATTCGTAGCACAATTGCTAAAAGAGTACCGATCAAAATGGCTTTATTTCGTTTTGCTTCAGGTAAATTCCGGCTAGCTAATGCAATGACAATTGCATTGTCACCACCTAATACAACATCAATACCGACAATCATTAGTACAGATGTTAAAAACTCTAAGTCCATTCGTCTGCCTCCATTTATGATGTTTTAATAAGCGAAATATATGTATGTGATGAAGAAAGTGGGAACTAAATAATCTCCTCTAATAGAAGTTTCACTTTATTACAGTGTACGGGGGAATATAGAAATGTATGTCCAAATTTTTCGTGTGTAAAGAATTGTCATAATGATATATTTATGTAGACAATCGAATAAAGATAGGCATATAACTATTTTTGTAAAATAAATCGATTTTATTTCCCTTCTGGAGAATCTTATCATAAAATGAGAGTACAAGAATCTATTGATTTGTCATATGAGTGGGGGATCCCTTCATAACAATTCTAAACAGGAAGGGAGAGTTGTATTTTGGAAATTGAAAGAATTAACGATCATACGATGAAGTTTTTTATTACGTACATTGATATAGAGGACAGAGGGTTTAATCGTGAAGAAATTTGGTATGACCGCGAACGTAGTGAAGAGCTCTTTTGGGAGATGATGGACGAAGCTCGTGATCATGATGACTTCTTTATTGATGGACCGTTATGGATTCAAGTGCAAGCAGTCGATAAAGGGATTGAAGTACTTGTCACGAAAGCCGAGCTCTCAAAGGATGGACAAAAGCTAGAGCTACCGATAGGTGTAGACAAAATTATAGACATTCCTTTAGATGAGGGTATCGAGTCATTATTCCAGCAAGAATTAGTGGAAGAGGTAGAAGAACAAACGGGAACAAACTTTAATGAAGATGGTACGTTTGGCTTTTTAATTAAGTTTAATGATTTTGAAGATGTTATTTCATTAAGTCATCGTCTTATCTTTGAAGATATAAAAGATGAGCTGTATTCATTTGATGACCGCTATTATGTATATGTGGAATTCGATGAAGTGCTACATGATGAAGAAGAAATTGATCGTATTTTAAGTATTATTTTAGAATATGGAGAAGAATCAACTTTAACAATTCATCGTGTGAGTGAGTATGGGAAACAAATTGTGAAAGAGCGTGCGCTTGAAACAATTCGCAATAATTTTCCTGCTAAAACGTAGGCCGATTTCTGTAGTATGAAATCGGCTTTTTATATGAAGAATAGGAAAGCTTTCTTAGTAAGGAGGTAAGAGATGAAAAATACGTTAAAGTTGATTTTCTTTGTTCTACTATTGTTCGCATTATTTGTTTCGCTACGTATGTTTATTGATGTAGCATTTTATTCGGATGTAATTGGGATAAAAGATGTTTCGATTTTAGGTATTATTAGTATTTTATTTACGGTATCTGCATTTTTAATTGGCTGTGTTATTTTCTTAGAAAACCGTCACCCGTCTAAAACACTTACATGGCTCATTGTGTTAGGTATTTTTCCGGTATTTGGATTCTTCGCTTATTTATTATTTGGACAAAACTTTCGGAGAAAGAGAATGTTCCAAAAGAAGGCGTTACTGGATGAACAGGCGTTTTTACAATATAAGGGGCATGAAGATTATGAAGAACGGATGTTACGTAATCATAAGCATCAAGAGCTGTTATTTCGTTTAGCGGACCGCTTAGGTGCTTTAAATATTTCATTTCAAACGGAAACGAGAACATTAACAAATGGGGATGAAACGTTTCAGGCCATTTTAGATGGATTAAAACGAGCGAAACACCACATTCATATGGAATATTACATTGTGCGTGATGATAAGCTTGGAACAGAAATTAAAGATATTTTAATACAAAAATCAAAAGAAGGCGTAGTCGTTCGGTTTTTATATGATGCGGTTGGAAGTTTTAGGTTATCGAATTCGTATATTGAAGAATTAAATGACGCAGGTGTCGAAATGATTCCGTTCTTTCCTGTGCGCTTTCCAATTTTAAACGATAAGATTAATTATCGAAACCACCGGAAAATCGTTGTTATTGATGGAAATGAAGGGTTTGTAGGTGGGTTAAATATTGGAGATGAATATTTAGGGAAGGATAAATATTTCGGTTTTTGGCGAGACACACATTTATATTTGCGTGGTGAGGCTGTTCAAAGTTTACAGCTTATTTTCCTTCAAGATTGGTTTTATATGACTGGTGAGGCAGTGCTGGCTCCAGAATATTTACAGGCAAAAGCAGTTGAAGGTGATCATTGGGGCGGAGTTCAGCTAATTGCAGGTGGACCAGATAATAAATGGGAAACGATTAAACATTTATATTTTGCAATGATCTCTTCTGCTCGGAAATCTATTTGGATTGCAACACCGTATTTCATTCCGGATGATGATATTTTATCTGCATTAAAGGTAGCGGCACTTGCTGGTATTGATGTTCGTTTATTAATGCCGAGTAAGCCTGATAAGCGCACTGTCTTTTATGCATCAAGATCATATTTCCCTGAGCTTTTAGATGCAGGAGTAAAGATATATGAGTACGAAAAAGGTTTTCTTCATAGTAAAGTTGTCATCGTTGATTCTGATTTAGCTTCAATTGGGACAGCAAATATGGATATGAGAAGTTTTCATTTGAACTTTGAAGTGAATGCCTTTTTATATGATACAGATAGCATTCGAAAACTCGTTCAAGACTTTAAAGATGATTTAGAAGAATCAAGTGAAATTCATGTCGATCGTTTTCATAAAAGACGTCTTCATAGACGAATTGTTGAATCGACATATCGATTATTATCACCTTTATTATAAAAAGAGATGTCCGAAATTGGGACATCTCTTTTTTAAAAGGGATTTGTAATAAATTGTAGAATATAAGGAGCTGAAAGGGTGTGATTATAATGTTTATCGCTAAAAGAGAAAACGGAGAGAAAATTCATCTACTCTATAATCGAAATGAAGAGCTTTTACAACGTATGCGTAAAAGGGAGCGTTTCTTTTGTATAGCTTGTGGAAAGGAAGTGCAAATGAAATTAGGGAAACAAAAAAGTTGGCATTTTGCTCATAAGAAAGTGGAGTCATGCCTTGCTTTTTATGAAGCAGAATCTATATATCATATGCACGGTAAAGAATTGCTATATAGATGGTTGAAACGTCAAAATTTCCATGTGGATATAGAGCGTTACCTTCCAAAAATCCAGCAAAGACCAGATATTTTCGTAGAGAGAGCAGGTAGGGAAATTGCGATTGAATATCAATGCGCCAATCTCTCCATAGAACAACTTTCTAAACGAACATACTCGTATTGGCAAGCGGGCATTCAGGTCATCTGGATCATTGGTGGAAATCAATTAAAAAAGCAAGCTGCATATTGGATGAAATTTTCCTCGCTTCTGGCTTTCTCCTTACAATCTTATCCTCAGCCATTTCTTATTTTCTTTTGTCCGAAACAAAAATCATTTATGAAATGTGCCTTTATCACTCCGTTTTCTACAAACGTCTCTTTCTCACATATTATGTATTTACCAAACGATACAACTACTTTTGAGTTACTCTTTTCCCCTGTTCCTTTCCGGAAAGAAATATTAGGACAGGAATGGAAGAAGCGAAAGGACTACTTTCGGCAAAATGCCCTGTCTATTTGGAATTATAATCATAAGTCACTATTACGCCTCTTATATCAATTTAAATGTACTCCAGCGAGCTTTCCTTCTGAAATTGGTGTTCCACTCCCGTCTTCATTTGCTTTTCAAACAAATCCATTTACATGGCAAGCTTTTCTATACATGAAGTGTATAGAAAAGCTTGCGGTAGGGAATTGTATTTCCCTTCAATATGTGTGTAGTTATGTAAAAAAATATACGAAAAGGCGCTTACTTCCGTACTTTTCACAACATATATGGAAAGTAGCGGTTACTGAATATATGACTTTTTTATGTTTTGTAGGCGTGTTGCGTAAAGTAGGAACTTATACGTACCGAAAAATGAGGAATATAGTTATGTTACAGACGGAGGAGGAAGTTAGGAAATATGATGAGATTTGCCTAACTTATGCGCTATCTCTATTTGAGACAAAGTTCAACATGGGAGAAGAAAAAGGGGATATAATAAAGAATGAACGTGAAGGAATTACATAAGAAAAACAGAATTGTACTTAAGTAGAGATATTTAAAGGAGGGCTTACAGAATGTCTGAACAAAATAAAGCAAAAACATTACCAGATCGCAATGAGATTGAAGAAGCAAGTACGTGGCGATTAGAAGATATTTTCCAAACAGATGCAGAATGGGAAAAAGAATTTCAAGCGATTAAAGAGTTACTACCGCGGTTAACTGAATTTAAAGGGAAGCTTGGTGACTCTGCGAACAACTTACTTGAGGCACTGCAATATGAAGATGAAATTTCAATGCGACTAGGTAAGCTATATACATATGCTCATATGCGTTACGATCAAGATACAACAAACTCTGTGTATCAAGCTTTAAATGATCGTGCGACGAATTTATATTCACAAGTATCTAGTAGCACAGCGTATATCGTACCTGAAATTTTATCTATTTCAGAAGATACACTGCAAGCATTTTTAAAAGAAAATAGAGACTTAAGTGTATATGAACATGCATTAGAAGAAATTACACGTCAACGTCCACACGTATTATCTGAGGCTGAGGAAGCTTTATTAGCGGAAGCATCTGAAGTAATGAGTTCATCAAGTAATACATTTGGTATGTTGAATAATGCAGATTTGAAATTCCCGTCTATTAAAGGCGAGGACGGAGAAGAAATAGAAATTACGCATGGTCGTTACATTCAGTTTTTAGAAAGTGATGATCGTCGTGTTCGCGAAGATGCATTCAAAGCTGTATTTGAAACGTATGGGAAATTTAAGAACACATTTGCAAGTACGTTAAGCGGAGCAGTGAAACGTAATAATTTCAATGCACGTATTCGTAAATATGACTCTGCTCGCCAAGCTGCATTGAGCAATAATAATATTCCTGAAGCAGTTTACGATCAACTTGTTGAAACGGTAAATGATCACTTACATTTATTGCACCGTTACATCGATATTCGCAAGCGTGCGCTAGGACTTGATGAACTTCATATGTACGATTTATATACACCACTTGTACAAGAAGTGAAAATGAATGTGAAATATGAAGAAGCACAAGACATGTTATTAAAATCTTTAAACGTACTTGGTGATGAGTATGTTGAAATTTTGAAAGAAGCATATGAAAATCGCTGGGTAGATGTGTATGAGAATAAAGGAAAACGAAGCGGAGCATATTCATCTGGTGCATACGGAACAAATCCTTACATTTTAATGAACTGGCATGATAATGTAAATAATTTATTTACACTTGCTCATGAGTTTGGTCATTCTGTGCATAGTTATTACACAAGAAAGACACAGCCGCACGTATACGGTGATTATTCAATCTTCGTTGCAGAGGTAGCGTCAACTTGTAATGAAGCGCTTCTAAATGATTATTTATTAAAAACGACAGAAGATAAAAAAGAGCGCCTATATTTATTAAATCATTATTTAGAAGGATTCCGTGGTACTGTATTCCGTCAAACGATGTTCGCAGAGTTTGAGCATATTATTCATAAGAAAGTACAAGAAGGACATGCTGTTACGCCAGATATGTTAACGGAGATCTACTACGATTTAAATAAGAAATATTTCGGTGACGCTTTAGTAATCGACGAAGAAATTGGGTTAGAATGGTCTCGCATTCCGCACTTCTACTACAACTATTACGTATACCAATACGCAACAGGATTTAGTGCAGCAACGGCTCTATCTAAACAGATTTTAGAAGAAGGGCAACCAGCGGTAGAACGTTACATTAATGAATTCTTAAAAGCAGGAAGCTCTGATTATCCAATTGAAGTGCTGAAAAAAGCAGGAGTTGATATGGCATCTCCTGAACCAGTGAAAGAGGCACTACAAGTATTTGAAGAGAAATTAAATGAATTAGAAGCGTTATTATTTGAAGAAAAGTAATGAGAAAAGACGAGGGATTTTATCCTCGTCTTTTTTGTTTAAAAATACAATTTGTCGATATTTGTCGAAATGAAAATCGGTTTTCCTTACTATTTCTAAATTTGAAGACAGTTTTATAGTTAATTTTTGAATTCAAAATCCTTTAAATCGTTTTCTATGGTTGAAATAAGAGAGAGCGATGACGATGACTCCGAATAAAAGAGGAAAGGCGATAATTTTAGGAAAAGCTTGTAATAGAGAGAGAATGTACAAGAAAAAAGAAACAAGGACACATGAAAAAATTAGTAAAATATAGGATTTCTTTATGAAAAACACCTCCTAAAGGGCTTTTATATAGCTTATTCAAAAATGAAAACGTTTAGAATGTGACAAAAGTGTGAAATTCGACAAAAGGGGTTGTCATCTGACGTCGAATCTTGTAATATAATAAGCGTGAACGAATTCACATACAAACATATACCCCTTTGTTTGAACGTGAAAATTTCTCCCATCCCCTTTAATATTTTTATAAGCCGTAAAGAAAAAGACCTGGTGTTTACACCAGGTCTTTTTCTTTTGCTATCCATTTCCAATAACGCTCACATTTTACGTCAATCATTTGTACTTTGCGTTTCAGTTGTAATTTTTTTAGTTCGCGCTCAATCTCTTGTTGCGAGCAGTCATATATAAATGCTACTTCTTTTAAAGATATAAATTGCGTTGCTTCTAGTAACATTTCTAAAGGCGGTAATGGTTCTGGCTCGATTTCACATTTTACGAGCTCTTTTAATAATTGTACGTATACATCATAGGAATAAGTTCCAGCGATTTTAATGCCTTCTTCATCTGAGTTCGCATGAAAAAAGACGAGGGAAGGTATTTCTGTAATATGCATTTCATTTGTGAATTTTAAGTCACATTGGAAAGCTTTTTTTGCGCTGGCGGAATGTAGATCTTTTTTAAATTCTTCTACATCAATATTGCTATCTTTTGCACATGCAAGCAATAATTCGCAGTCAGGGTTTGATACATTTTCAAGGAAAATGTATTCTTGGAGTTTTCGCAAAAACTTCGAACCTGCTTTTCGGCCTTGTAACTCCGCTGCTTTAATTGCCATCGAAACTAAATATGGTGTTGATGATGCCTCTTGCATATGTACTTTTCCATCACATGAAAAACCTTGTAAACTTGTCGTCTTTTCCCACACAAATCGAATATTAGCAGGTTTATTCCATTTGTGTGAGGAAGCGTTCGTTCCGTCCACTTTTCCAGTTACAATATGACGAATAGAGAAGTATTTCCCGTATTCAAGCCATAGTTTAATAATAAAGGGTTCAATTTCCCAGCAATCTTTACAAAGTGGATCAATAAATAAATATGCTTCTACAGACTTATGCTCACATGCGGAAGGAGATGGCATATTGATATGCTTTGCTTCCTGTTTATCCATTATATTTCACCTGTTTCGTTTGGAGTATTAACCATATGCTGAGCAGTTAATGCTAAACGTTCAAAAACGAACTCTCTTATATGACCATGTACTCCTGTGTCATCCATTGCTTGCTCCATACATGATAGCCAAGCCTCTGCTCGTTTTGGCGTAATCTCAAACGGAAGATGGCGTGCTCTTAACATAGGATGACCATGTTCTTCAGTGTACAAATTAGGACCACCTAAATATTGTGTTAAAAATTGTTTTTGCTTCCTAGCTGTTTCTGTTAAATCATCCGGGAAGATGGGAGATAAGTCAGGGTGTTTACTGACATAGGAATAAAATGTGTCTACTAATATTGCAATGCATTGTTCACCGCCAATTGCTTCAAATGGTGTCATCGGTTGCTTGCTCATCCTTTATAAACTCCTTTTTCCATGAAATGTATATCTATTGTAGCAATGGAATGTTCGAGAGGGCAAATAAACAGCCTTCCTAACATTCTTTGCTTCTTCTACAGGTGTAAATGAACCTTTTACTTTTTAAGAAGTGAGATGTATCCACTAGTAGAACGGATTCACTAGTGGAATTTTCACTTTAGCGTGCTTTGTTTTGTTTGGCAAGGAAAAAGCGTTTTACTTTGTTATTTGTATGGCGAACTGGTACGTTATGCTGTGTTAACAAATGAATAAATGCAGCTTTTCCTGTTTCTTCGTCTTGCACTTCATATTCAATTTCATAATCATCGTGATTGTAATAGAAACTATGATCAAAGACAAGCGCTCCGCCTTCAAATAATGTTTCAGCTCTTTCAGTTGTTAAACTGCCCATATAAGTTAAAGCGGAAACAGGAATTTGTAATTTGTGTAGTTGGTCTACTACAGCACCTTGAATGATTGTGTTTGTTTCCATCATCATTTTTGCTTCGGCCTCGGTTACAACTTGATGCGTTTCTAACAAGCCGATTTCTGCAGATTGTTTTAACGTTAATGTATAAGTTTCCCCTTTATGACGAATACGAAGTGCAGAACCAGCTTCTTTTAATGAAAAGTCGGGCGTTTCAAAGTAGTGATTCACTTGTTTCGTGAAAGCTTCAATAGAAAAAGATTTGCATAATGATTGGAATTCTTCTTCTGTAACGATATTTTTAAATTCAATTTCAATTTCTTGTGTCATTGTATGCGCTCCTTTTTAAAAATAATTCTTTACACATTATCGCTTTTTCACAAATTTGGTTCAATGTTTTATTTGTTTGCGTCCATGTTATGATACAATAATACTGTTAAGTAAGACAGGAAGTTGAGATGGAGGAGTTCGAGCATGCAAAATAAAATTCAAGTAAAGAGCGTAGAAATGAGAGAGAATGCGCTTATTTTTTGTGCGGAAAATACTGAAATAGAGGTAAAGGAGTTAAGTGCGCGTAATCATGTACTTGTAGACTCAGACAATTTATCATTTTTATATATCTTAGAAAACGAATCATCTTTCATATATGTAAGTATTCCGCATACATGCTGGGAAGCAATGCGTGAAGCAATGAATAAAGATACAGCGATGTTTATTCAAGTGAATGATGTTGAAATGGAATTAGAAGGTTTAAAAGAAGAAGTAGAATATTTAGTTGAAAATATTGAAGGTAATGCAAATTACGGAGAAGAACTAGTAACTGCTGTAGAAAAAGTATTTCTATAAGCAAATGGATTGATTTTGGTGGTGGTTGAAATGAATCGAAATTGGGAAGAATTTTTAGCACCTTACCATCAAGCGGTGGCAGAGCTGAAAGTGAAACTAAAAGGAATGCGTACTCAATTTGCAATGTTAACAGAGCATTCTCCAATTGAGTTTGTAACAGGAAGGGTAAAGTCGGTTGCAAGTATCATTGATAAAGCGGAGAAGAGAAATGTACCGCTAGACCGGCTCAGAGAAGATATGCAGGATATCGCGGGCCTTCGAATGATGTGTCAATTTGTTGATGAGATTAAGCCTGTTGTAGAATATCTCCGAAAACGAAATGACTTTGAAATCGTGGAAGAGCGTGATTATGTTACGCAAAAGAAAGATAGCGGTTATCGCTCTTATCACGTTGTTATTAGTTATCCTGTTCAAACGATTCAAGGGGAACAAAAAGTATTGGTAGAAATCCAAATACGCACGCTAGCAATGAACTTTTGGGCAACGATTGAGCATTCTTTGAATTATAAATATAGTGGGCGTTTTCCTGAAGATATTAAAATACGCTTGCAACGTGCAGCGGAAGCGGCGTTTTTATTGGATGAAGAAATGTCTTCTATTCGTCTTGAAATTCAAGAAGCACAAAAGGCTTTTTCAAGAAAGCAAGAAACGAAAGATTCCGAATCATAAACTAAAGGGTGTTGGCGATGAAATTTACAATTATGTCAAAGGGAGATCAATCATCAGATACACTAGCAAGCACGATGAAAGAGTACTTGCTAGATTTTGGATTCATTATGGATGAAAAGGAACCCGATATTGTAATTTCTGTTGGGGGAGATGGAACGCTTTTATATGCGTTTCATCGTTATTATAATCGATTGGATGAAACAGCATTTGTTGGTGTACATACAGGGCATTTAGGTTTCTATGCAGATTGGTTACCGACAGAAGTAGAGAAATTAGTAATTGCGATTGCTAAAACGCCATTCCAAGTGGTGGAATATCCGCTTTTAGAAGTGATTATTCGCTATGTGAATGGAAGTAAAGAGTCACAGTATTTAGCGATGAATGAAGCGACTGTAAAAAGTGCAGAGGGCACATTAGTAACAGAAGTGGAAATACGGGGAGAGTACTTTGAAACATTCCGCGGGGATGGTCTATGTATCTCAACTCCTTCAGGAAGTACTGCCTATAATAAAGCACTTGGCGGTGCAATTATTCACCCTTCTATTGAAGCAATTCAAATTGCAGAAATGGCATCCATTAACAACCGTGTGTTTCGTACTGTAGGCTCGCCGCTTGTATTGCCGAAGCATCATACATGTGTGTTGAAGCCGGCTCCAGGGATGAACTTACAAATTACGGTGGACCATTTAACGATGGTTCATCAAGATGTGAAATCAATCCAATATCGCGTTGCAAACGAGAAAGTGCGATTTGTTCGTTTCCGCCCGTTCCCATTCTGGAAACGTGTCCGTGACTCGTTTGTTGCAGATAAATAGAAGGGGTTTATATATTGAACAGATTTACATTGAAATGGGATATAGAGTCAGCTGAAGAGGGAACTTTAGTTAGAGAATTTTTGAAAACAAAAGGGATTTCTAAAGCTGCTTTAACGGATATAAAATTTCATGGCGGAGCCATTGAAGTAAATGGTCAATATGCAAGCGTTCGTCATCAACTACAAGCGGGCGAACAATTACGTGTTTTTTTTCCAGTGGAAGAAAGAAGTGAAGGGATGATTGCGGAAGATATCCCACTATGCATTGTATATGAAGATGATGCAGTTCTTGTCATCAATAAAGAAGCGAACATGTCAACGATTCCGTCTAGAGAACATCCAGAGGGAAGTGTTGCTAACGCGCTTTTGTCTTATTATGATAAGCAGCATCTTGCCAGTACGGTGCACATTGTAACAAGGTTGGATCGTGATACGTCAGGACTCATGCTTATTGCAAAAAATCGTTTCGTACATCATCTTTTATCGAAACAACATCAACAAAAAGCTGTGAAACGAACGTATGAAGCAATTGTTCATGGAGAGATGATAAAACGTGAAGGAACGATTGATGCACCGATTGGTAGAAAATCAGATAGCATCATTGAACGAACAGTTTGTGAGGATGGACAGAGGGCAGTTACTCATTTTAGAGTGATTCATAGTTCCTCGCAAAAGACGCATGTATCTCTTGAACTTGAGACAGGAAGAACGCATCAAATCCGCGTGCATATGGCTCATATAGGACATCCGTTACTTGGTGATGACTTATATGGAGGAAGAAGGGATGAAATGAAACGACAAGCACTTCACAGTACATCTTTGGCGTTTTATCATCCTATTTTAGAAAAGGAAATGTCTTTTGCTACGACGATTCCAAGCGATATGCAGCAGTTATTAATGCACGCTTAAAAAGGGACCAAAATTCTTATGTAATGAAGAATTTTGGTCCCTTTTTTCTTAGCGGAATAATATTAAAATTTGATTATCATCCGTACGCTTAATAACGAAAAATCCACTTTCAGCTTTTGTAGCAATGCCGTCATCATTTGGACGACAATATCCATGCGGTTCGCAAGTGCCATCATCACGTACTAACATTTGTCCAATTAATCCGACAGGAAGCCAACCAGAACGGTCTTTTCTTGCTATATATTTGCAAGCTGGATCCCATTCTGTATTTAAAAGTGGTTGTATTTCTTGTGTTTCTGTACGTACATATTGACGCTTTCCAAAGTTATCTGTTTTATAGCGCTTTTGCCAACTTAAAGCACCACTATTTCCTATAATAGCGGGGGTTGCACTAGATATTCCTAAAATGAAAGAATCGTTTGAAGTAGCTATCCGAATTTTTTCTTCGCTACTAAATGTAACGAAATAACCGACATCAATAGCTTTATGGTCCGCTGTTTCAAACATTTGTGCAAAATCCGTTCCGCCTGCATTGTAAGAAGCACCCTCAATGTACATTTCTCCATTATGAGCAAGCCATTTAGCACCGATATTATGATCGGTATCGTTTGTTCCATTTGCAATAAACCAAGAATAGGCTTCTTCGGCCGTGCCGAATCGTCCCATAATATGGCTTCCTGCAAAATGAGCTGTTGATGTATGATTACCTTCCGCATGAGAAGAGAATCCATTAGCGATAGTTGCGGTTCCTTCTGCGTGTGCTGCTTCGCCTAAAGCAATCGTATGTTTACCTTCCGCGTGAGAATAAGAGCCGCCTGCTGTCGTTTCACTTCCTTCACTATGCGAACTATGTCCAGTTGCTTTTGTTTTCGATCCTTCTGCATGGGAGCAAGTTGCTTTTGCGTGTGTAAGAAGTCCTTCTGCATGTGAAACTGTACCCTCTGCATGAGAGTGAAGCCCCTCTGCATGTGAATATCGGCCTTCTTTTTTTACTTTCGTATTTTCAGGTGCAGGAGTCTGAATTATGATCGTTTTTTCTGTTTGTATATTATTTGATGGAGTTAATGCTTCTTTTATTTTTTTTACTTGGTTTATAATATCGGTTGGAATTTCTGGTTGTATTTTTTTATTTATTGCTACAGGAATGTTCTCTTCCGTATTTTCCTGTTTTTCTTCAGAATGCAGTATTTGTTCATCGTGATGAGAGAGATGTTTATTTTTTTGTTGCATCTTTACTTTTCTACGATTGATTATGCGACTCATTACAGCATTTTCTAAAGAGACATATTTTGTTTTAGCTTTGCTCTTTTTTGATGACTCTTGTTCTTCTAGTTCTTCTATAGCTGCAGCTCGAATGCCGCACCAGTTGTTAATTCCATACATGGGCTGATATAAAGGGTGGAATTTTCTTTTTTGTTGAGAAGATTTTTTCTTCATTCTGTCACCTCCTGCGACATTATATGTCGTGCAATTAAAAAAAGATGCACTTTATTGCATCTTTTTTTAATTGCTTTACCTAGATTTATATAGGATACATCTAGAAAATATGATAATCTCTCGTTATTCGTGAATTGTACGAAGTAGAGAGGATTATGAAATTGGGCGGAATTTCTCAGGGACAAAAGGAAGGGAAGAAGGGACAGAAACGGTCTCCATTTCAGGATAACGTAATCCAGTTAGTTTACCTCCAAATACAGCGCCAGTATCGATATTGACTGTATGATTTACAAAACGAGGTTCTTTTACTGGTGTATGTCCATATATAATCCAAGCGTCGCCCTTATATTCTTTCGCCCAGTCGCGACGGACAGGAGAGCCATCATCATGTTTTTCACCTGTAATATCGCCATATAATACAAACGTTTGTACTTTTTTATCTTGCCTTCCGATGTAATCTTTCCGAATGCCAGCGTGACATACAATTAACCTTTTCTCATCGAGCACGTGATATAAAGGGGAATTTTCATAAAGGGTGATGAACTTTTCTTTTATGATTTGCTGTTTTTGAAAAGATAGTGCTTCGTATTCAGCAGCAGTTGTTTCAAGTCCGTGAGCGATTGTCACATTACGTCCGAGGAAAAATCGGTACAGCTTATTACAGTGATTTCCAGGAGCGTAATAAGCCTCTTTTTTATGTATGACAAGTTCCCATACAAGTTCAATCATATGTAATGAATGAGGGCCACGGTCTGTAATATCACCAACGAATGCCAGCTTTCGCTCGTCGGGATGAACTGGCATGCCACTATTCCATTTATATCCTAGTTTCGTCGTTAAGTTTTGAAACTCTTGGAAGCAGCCATGAATGTCACCTATAATGTCATATTTCATATGTAAACCTCCAGCCTATTTTTCATTAGTATAACTAAAAAAGGATAGAGATAAAAATATCGTTTTTTGCACGATTTATTTAAACATAAAAACTTTCGTTCGTGAGCGAACGTTTAAAATAAATCCAATTGCAATCATGTATGTAAGCAACGAACTTCCTCCGTAGCTCATAAGGGGTAATGTGATTCCTGTAATAGGTAGTAATCCGATTGTCATCCCGATATTTTGAAATACTTGAAAAGTAAACATTCCGATTGTACCAGCGCAGATGTAACTACCGAAAGGGTCATTACTTTCTAAAGCGATATGAATCATGCGGAAAATAAGTAGGAAAAAAAGTGCAATAATGACACTTGCGCCTAAAAATCCGAATTGCTCAGCGACATTAGTGAAAATAAAATCTGTATGTGGTTCTGGAAAGTATACTTGTCCATTTTCCCAACCTTTTCCTTGCATTTCTCCTGATCCAGTAGCTAAAAAAGCTTGTCTTAATTGATAGCCTTGCGCGTCATATTCGTAAGGGGCCAGCCAACCATAGAAGCGGTTTAATTGGTATTCTTTTAAGATATACTCCTTAAAGAATTCTGTATGAGCAATATAAATATACGTTAAGGTAACACCTGCTGTGAAAATAACGGAGACTAATCCGAAAATAAAGCGCCAACGTATACCGGAAACTAGTATCATTGCTGCCAGCATCGCTGAAATTACCATTGTGTTTCCTAAATCAGGTTCTTTTGCAATAAGTAGTAGCGGTGGCAAACTCGTTGCGAATATTTTTCCGAGTAAGATAAAATCTTCACGAGGTGTTCGAAAAAAATATTTTTCGTTATGATTAGCTATAATTCGTCCAATGACGATAATTAAAAATAATTTCATAATTTCTGAAGGTTGAAAATTTCCGATGCCTGGGAGCCTGTACCAAGCGGTAGCCCCTTTAATTGTAACGGCACCTGGAACCTGAAGTTCTAGCCCGATAAGTAATATCATTGCAAAGCTATATAAATACCAAGCAATTTTTTGATACCGATCGAAATCGATAATCATAATAACACTAATAGCGACAAATCCAATGAAGTACCATTGTATTTGCTTGAGTGCAAAATTTACATTTTGTAAAAATGGTGGTAAAGAGGTTTGCGCACTTGCAATAGCAAAGCAACTAACAGTCCCAATGGCAAATAAAATGAATAGTAATACGTAGTCTATTTGATATTGAGAATTCGTATCTTTCACTGTATGTAATCCTTTCTATCGCCTAGTAAATATGTTGATGACGTCATTCTAAAAGTAATATAAGCAGACTATCCATACATTTATTCCACTATTTATGTAAAGTCATACATAAATAGTGGAATAGCTCCTCCCTTATGCAAAGCTATCGTGGATTTAGCTCTTTTATAATTATATTTAAACAACGAGAAAGACGTATATGTGCATCTGGAATGAGATTGGGGTATTGTTTATAAAACTCGAATGCACCCATACACCACTCATAGGCTTTGAGCAGACTAGTTCTATAATCATTGAAATCTTGTAAGAAACCATACTTTTTTGAGGTTAAAACGAGATGTGAAAAATCTTCAGATCCTTCAAGTAATTTATGGTGTACTTGCTGTCCATCATGAAAGCGAAAGGAACTTAAAGGTTCAGTGATATAAAATGCATCACCTTTTGAAAGTAAACCCATCCAAGAGGCCATATCAACACTACAACAATAGTTCCTTTCATTTAGAGTACCAAAAGGTTCTGTTAATAGTCGCCTTCGAAAGAGTACAGTCGTAGGTTCACCAATAATATTCTGTCCAGATAAAAGCATATGGTTTCCAAAATCTATCCCACTTAGCAGGGTATCTTCGCTATACAATCTATTTACAGCGGGATGGTTTTCAATTATATCTCCATTTTCATCAATCCAAGTGCGATATGATGTAATAAGTGCGAGTTTTTGATTTAAGTCTTGTTGGAAATAGAACATCATTTTCTCAATTTTATTACTATGGAATAAGTCATCGTCCATTAAGAAGTTTATGTATTCGCCACTAGACTGTTCTAAGAGCATGAGGTCATTATGGAATTGTCCTAAAGTAGTACTATTCCGGATATATGTTATATGGGAATGGTTTAGTAAGTATTTTTCATGCATTAATTTTTCAGTTTCATCATTCGTACTATCGTCTCCTACAATAACTTCAATGTTTGGATAAGTTTGTGCCAAAGCACTTTCTAAAGCGATTTTGAAATAATGTGGTCTATTATAGGTGGGAATAAGGATGGAAACAAGAGGTAGATTTTTTTCATTTGTCATACGTAACTTCCTTTCAGAAGCTTTTTTTTGTAAGAACAATATCTTGATAACTTGTATATTCATGTCGGCCGCACCATAAACCATAGTGTGGTTTATTCATTACCTCTAAGCCATATTTATTCAATAAAGCGCAAATATCTGTTTCAGGATAAGCAACTGCGAAATTAGGAATATCTTTATTTACGACATAACAATTTTCAATTTGATGATAAAATCCTAACGTACTTAGTCCTGCATTTAAATAATAGGATGACTCAGGGTTTATTAAAAAGAACGTAATAAAACATCTCCCGTCTTTTTTTAATACACGTGCAATCTCAGATACGTAATGTTCTAATTCTGTTGGGAGAAGGTGCGTAAATACAGAAGTTAAAAAGATGAAATCGAATGTCGCGTCTTCATATGGAAACTTATAGTGAGAGGCATCTTCTTTTCCTTCTGGATTGTAAAATTGATTGTATATGTCAACGTGTTCAAAATGAAAATTATTACGGGTAGTTGTAATATTATTTTTACACCAAGTGATACCTTCTTTAAATAAATCAAATCCATAATACGCTCCATCATCAGTTAAGTAATTCATTAATGGAACAGCCATTCGGCCGACGCCACAGCCTACATCTAATACTTTTTCGTTTGACTTTAAAGCCCCAATTTGAATGAAATGCTTTAGGAATTCTTTACCGACCTTTTCAAAATCGCCACCTACATATTGGACGAGTTCAGGAGGGGGGAGTAATTTTATTTCTTTTTCAAGTTCGCTCATAAATACACTCCTTCCTTGTAGTAAAAAGGCAAACCAATACAGTATCCATATTATCTCGATATTTACAGACAAATCTCACCTCAAAACGAGGAGTATGGGGAAATTAAAGTTTTATTTGATAGCGAAAGAGGATAAGATGTGACCGCTTATTACATACAAGGAGATTCCTAAAACGGTTCATGTATTCAAGTAT
Source organism: Bacillus cereus group sp. N12 (assembly GCF_016483575.1). Taxonomy (NCBI): domain Bacteria; kingdom Bacillati; phylum Bacillota; class Bacilli; order Caryophanales; family Bacillaceae; genus Bacillus; species Bacillus cereus group sp. N12. The sequence continues at coordinate 169,633 of NZ_JAEHBO010000003.1, read as the reverse complement.
TAGATTAATAGGAATGGAACCTCCTTATAATCAAAATTTCTCTTATTCTTTTCGCCAATATACACCAAAGATATCAATTTTAGTAATAGGAGCTTTTAAGTTTCTTTGATTTCTAAAGTCCGTCACAGCTTCTGCACAAGCTGGTAGTCCATAGTCATCAATAATAATATAGCCACCTGTTGAAACTTTATCGTATAAGTTCACGAGACCATCCATCGTAGATTCATACATATCCCCATCAAGTCGTGCAATTGCAATCTTTTCTATTGGTGCTGTTGGTAAAGTATCTTTAAACCAGCCTTTTAAAAATTTTACTTGATCATTTAATAAATCATATTTTCTAAAGTTTTCTTGTACTTGTTCTAAAGAAACACGTAAATAATCGAATGTGTGTAAATAATCACCGTAGTCTTTCGGATATTGTTCTAAATTTGGTGCTGGCAAACCTTCAAATGAATCTGCAACCCAAATATTACGATTCGTAATGTTATTGGCTTGTAAAAAGCCATTCATAAAAATGCAAGAGCCTCCGCGCCATACACCTGTTTCGATAAAATCTCCTTCTATATTTTCACGAACAACGGTTTCCATTGCCTCATGTAACTGATTCATACGTTCTCGGCCAATCATACTATGTGCTGCTCTTGGCCAATCCAGTCCATCATGACGTTCACTTTTTGAAACATCTGGCTTTACAATTTTTAAGTTGTGATTTTCGGCATATTGCTTAATGAATAAAGGGAGTGGTACGGTAACTGGCTCGAATTGAAGTTCTTTTGATATATGTAGAGATGCAGGTAAGTACTCCTCATATTCTAACCATATTTCAAATAAAATTGTCTTCTTTAGCAATTCGAGATAAAGCTGAACAGCGGATTTATTTTCCATATTTATGCCTCCTGAAAAATGTCATACAACAATATGATTATGTAGATAGCAAAGATTTCATGATTGAATTCGAAATAGAAAAAGCAGTAAAACCAATATCAGTTTTACTGCTAAGTAAAAGATTAAGCGATTTTCTCAATAATAATAGATGCACTTGTACCAAGAGCTAGAGATAATCCAATTCCAGTAACAACTGCTTCAACCATTGATGGAGTTATTGTAATTTGTGTAATTGCTTGGATAACGATAGGTGCGCCAACTGAGATTAAGCTTGTGCCTGCACCTGGTACAGTAACTCCATTAACTTGAATTGCAAGGCTACCTAATAAACTTACTGCTGCAGTATATGCGATAACAGTAATTTTATAGAATCCAGTTTCACTTATGATGAAAGTATCAGCGTCCAATTGAGAAATTGCAGTACCAAACTGAGATCCAACCGTGTTAAACGGTACAGGATCATTAATTCCAAGAGCTAAAGAAACTGTAGCAGAGTTAAATGCATACAATCCTGCTGGAAGTCCTAATCCAGATGGCCCAGTAGGTCCAGTCGGCCCAGTAGGTCCAGTCGGCCCAGTAGGTCCAGTCGGCCCGGTGGATCCAGTTGCGCCAGTGGATCCAGTTGCGCCAGTGGATCCAGTTGGCCCAGTAGGTCCAGTTGCACCAGTACCTCCAGTCGGCCCAGTAGGTCCAGTCGCGCCAGTTGTACCAGTGCCTCCAGTCGGCCCAGTAGGTCCAGTTGGCCCAGTAGGTCCAGTCGGCCCAGTCGGTCCAGTTGGCCCAGTAGGTCCAGTCGGTCCAGTTGGCCCGGTTGGAAGTGTAAACGGTGGTATTGGTGGTAAAGTTGGACCTACAAGATTAGGATCAAATGCACTAGCTGATAATGATTCATCAGGATTTAAGCCATCTGAATAATTATTATTTGACATAAATTCACCTCCATAAAGCTTTCATTATATAGTAGATGCAAAATCGCAAGAAAATGACACGGACATTTGAATTATTGAAAAGAAATCTAAAATAACTTGAACAATATAAAAATGTGGAAAGTTTCGCGTTTGTATAACATATGATTGAGTTGGAAGAAGGTGATTATATTGAACAAGCAAGGTATTACAATTAGTTTATGTATGATAGTCCGAGATGAGGAAAAGACAATAGCTCGATGTTTGGATGGGGTTGAAGAAATTGTTGATGAAATTGTAGTAGTTGATACAGGTTCTGTTGATCGAACGAAAGAAATTGTAGAGAAATATACTCCTAATATATATGATTTTCAGTGGATTGATGATTTTTCGGCGGCTAGAAATTTTGCTTTTTCAAAAGCGACGCAACAGTATATATTATGGCTAGATGCAGATGACGTATTATTAGAAGATGCTCAAGAAGCATTGAAACAATTAAAGGGCCAATTAGATTCTAATGTGGATGCTGTTTCGATGCCTTATCACCTCGTAATGGACTCTAACGGGAAGCCTTTATATTGCACAAGAAGGTATCGGCTTGTAAAGCGCGAAAAACAGTTTCAATGGTTTGGTAAAGTACATGAGTATTTAGCGGTTTCCGGTGAAATTTGTAATAGCAACATTGCTATTACACATAAAAAGGAAAAAGAAGTAACGGATCGTAATTTGAAAATTTTTCAAAATGCTGTAGCAGCTGGAGAAGAATTGAGTCCGAGAGATTTGTTTTATTATGCAAATGAATCTATGGATAATCAAAAATACAATGATGCGGTTCTTTTATATGAAACATTTCTGAATCAAGATGAAGGATGGTATGAAGAGAAAATCTATGCATGTGGTAAGTTAGGGGATTGTTATGCGAAGCTCGGACTGTGGGAGAAAGCAGTTGAGGCTTGTGCAAAATCGTTTCGGTACGATGTTCCTAGAGGAGAGAATTGTACAAGAATAGGATATATATATATGGATCAACAAAAGTATAATGAAGCGATATTTTGGTTTAAATTAGCAACGGAAGTGCCGCTGGCAAAGGATAGTCCGTTTCACAGTCCAGCTAGCTACACATGGCTTCCTTATTTACAAATGTGTATTTGCTACAGCAAGTTAGGGGAGCAAGACAAAGCTTATTATTACAATGAATTAGCAGCTTCTTATGTTCCGAATAATGCTGCAATCGAGTATAACCGTAAATATTTTCGAGGTGTTTTTGATAAACAATATAAGGTGTAATGCATGCTATTTTTAGGAAATAACTTGTCACGATTCTAATAATGATAGATTGGCTATATATTAGAGTATCGGCAGGGATGGTATTGGTTATAAAGTGTATTTTGTTCATATGAGATGTATATTTCAAATTCAATTTACATAAGGAGCGTGTGAAATGAATCGGGAAAAAAGTTCTTTATATGAAGAAAAATCTGATTTTTATTATAATGCAGCGAATCCAAATTTATTGAAGCATATAAAAAAGGAATGGAAAGAAGTTCTTGATATTGGTTGCTCGAGCGGTGCATTAGGAGCGGCTATAAAAGAAAATGGTACACGTGTATCAGGAATTGAGGCATTTTCAGAAGCAGCGGAAAAAGCAAAAGAAAAGCTAGATCATGTTGTTTTAGGCGATATAGAGACAATGGATATGCCGTATGAGGAGGGCCAATTTGATTGCGTCATATTTGGTGACGTATTAGAGCATTTGTTTGATCCATGGGCTGTGGTAGAAAAAGTGAAACCATATATCAAACAAAATGGTGTGATTTTAGCTAGTATACCGAACGTTGCTCACATCTCGGTGTTAGCCCCCTTACTCGCTGGAAACTGGACGTATACAGAGTATGGTCTGTTAGATAAAACGCATATTCGTTTCTTTACTTTTAATGAAATGTTAAGACTGTTTTTAAAAGCTGGATATTCAATTAGTAAAGTAGATCGTGTATATGTTGATCATAAAATATATGAGCCACTTATTGAAGAGTTATATGGAATTTGTAAAAAGTATCGTCTTGGAAGTGGCTTCATGGCTGAGACGGTTGTATTTCAATATATTATTGAAGCAGAAAAATCACAATTATGAGTGCGGCAGACAAAACAATATTATTTGTTACATGTATAAATGATCGGAAATTGTATGCACAATGTGCGCGACATATATTGAAATTGGCAGTACCTCCTGGATATACTATACAATTCATGCCGATTCGAAATGCAAAAAGCATGACGAGCGGATACAATCAAGCCATTTCACATCCAGCGAAGTATAAAGTGTATTTACACCAAGATGTATTTATTATAAACGCAGCCTTTTTATACGGATTAATTCAATTATTTGAGGAACATGAACATCTTGGAATGATTGGGATGGTTGGATCGCAATATGTTCCTCCAACTGGTATATGGAACGAAGGGCGTGGGATTGTCGGGAAAGTCATTGGTTATATGAACGATTTGTTTTATATGGCAAGTTTAGAGCAACCATTTCATGAATCAAAGACGTTTATTCCTGTTGAATGTATTGACGGTTTGTTAATGGCAACACAATATGATATCCCGTGGCGAGAAGACTTATTTGACGGATTTGACTTTTATGATGTGTCTCAATCATTTGAATTTAAAAAAGCAGGATATACAGTCGGTGTACCTGTACAGCGCGATGCTTGGTGTATTCATTATCATTTCGATGTGAATATGACAAACTATGAAAAATATAGAAAAGTATTTGTAGAAAACTATATGTCAGATGTGAATAAGGAAGAATAGAGGGGCTACAAAATGAAAGATCACACAATATTAGTCGTTGTTTGTGTAAATAATGAAAAGCTTTTCGAGCAATGCGAGAGGCAAATAAGAAACATTTTTGTTCCCCCTGGCTATGCTGTGCAAATTTTCCCGATACGAGATGCAAAAAGTATGGCAAGTGCATATAACCGTGCTCTTTCATTTCCAGCAAAGTATAAAGTATATATACATCAAGACACGTACCTTATTAATTGTGATATGTTTTATAATCTTATTTCTCTTTTTAAAGAAAATGAAAAACTTGGTTTAATTGGAGTCGCTGGTGCTCAGTTTTTACCGAGTAACGGGATATGGTGGGAAGGGAAAAATTTAGTGGGGAAAGTGATTGAGTATAGAAGACGGAATTATCAATTATTAAATTTAGATCAAGGGTTTTATGGAAATCAATCTTTTATGTCAGTGCAGGCAATCGATGGTTTACTCATGGCAACACAGTATGATATTCCGTGGCGAGAAGATTTATTTCAAGGATTCCACTTTTATGACGTTTCACAGTCTTTAGAGTTTCAAAAGGCTGGCTATCTAATTGGTATCCCTAATCAAGCAAATTTATGGTGTATTCATTATAACGGAGATGAGTTTGATGCCGATACATACGAGAAGTATCGGAAAGTGTTTGTAGAACAGTATAAAGATATACTATCTCCATCATAAGGGAGAGATGTAGGATGAAAGGGATTATTTTAGCGGGCGGAACTGGATCGAGACTATATCCAATTACGAAAGTCACGAATAAACATTTGCTTCCTGTTGGACGGTATCCAATGATTTATCATGCAGTATATAAGCTAAAACAATGTGGGATTACAGATATTATGATAATTACAGGTAAAGAGCATATGGGAGATGTCGTTAGCTTTTTAGGAAGTGGCCACGAATTTGGCGTGTCTTTTACGTATCGGGTGCAAGATAAAGCGGGCGGGATTGCACAAGCTTTAGGTCTTTGTGAAGATTTCGTCGGAAATGATCGTATGGTAGTTATATTAGGAGATAATATTTTTTCAGATGATATTCATCCGTATGTTGAAGAGTTTACAAAGCAAAAAGAAGGTGCGAAAGTGCTATTGCAATCTGTAGAAGATCCTGAAAGGTTTGGTGTAGCGCATATTCAAAACCGCAAAATAATTGAAATTGAAGAAAAGCCGAAAGAGCCGAAAAGTTCCTATGCAGTTACAGGAATTTATTTGTATGATTCGAAAGTCTTTTCTTATATAAAAGAATTAAAACCTTCCGCAAGGGGAGAGCTTGAAATTACAGATATCAATAATTGGTATTTAAAACGAGGGGTACTTACTTATAATGAAATGAGCGGTTGGTGGACGGATGCGGGAACTCATGCTTCTCTTCAAAGGGCGAATACGTTAGCACGGGATATGAACTTTGGGAAACAGTTTAACGGAGAATAGGTGAGAATATGAAAGTTATAGAAACAAACTTTACCGATGCAAAATTGTTAGAACCGAGGTTATTTGGAGATGAGCGTGGCTTTTTTACTGAAAGTTATAATAAGAAGGTGCTAGAAACATTAGGGGTTACGTATTCATTTGTACAGGATAATGTTTCTTATTCAGCAGAAGCGGGAACAATTCGCGGATTACACTTTCAAAAAAATCCGAAAGCACAAACGAAACTTATTCAAGTTATGCAAGGAGCAATCTATGATGTTATCGTTGATTTGCGAAGAGATTCACCAACCTTTAAACAGTGGAGAGGATATATTTTAAGCGCAGATAACCACAGGCAATTATTAGTGCCAAAAGGATTTGCACATGGTTTTTGTACACTTGTCCCGCATACTATTGTTATGTATAAAGTAGATGAATATTATAGTGCTAATCATGACTCTGGTGTGCTTTGGAACGATAAAGAATTAGCGATTCCATGGCCAGTAACAAGTCCTATTTTGTCTGATAAAGATCGAATATTACCGTTACTTCAGGAATGTGAAGATAGCTTTTGAGTAGGAGAGTTGTTTATGAACATATTAGTAACAGGTGGGGCCGGATTTATTGGAAGTAACTTTGTCCATTACATGTTACAAAGCTATGAAACATATAAAATAATAAATTTCGATGCATTAACATATAGCGGAAATTTAAGTAACGTAAAGTCTCTTCAAGATCATCCGAATTACTTTTTTGTAAAAGGGGAAATTCAAAATGGAGAGCTGCTGGAACATGTTATTAAGGAACGTGACGTGCAAGTAGTTGTAAATTTCGCAGCTGAATCACATGTAGATCGTAGCATTGAAGATCCGATCCCTTTTTATGATACAAACGTAATCGGGACAGTCACTTTATTAGAATTAGTGAAAAAGTATCCGCATATTAAGCTCGTACAAGTATCAACAGATGAAGTATATGGTTCTTTAGGGAAAACAGGAAAGTTTACTGAGGAAACCCCATTAGCTCCAAATAGTCCGTATTCTTCAAGTAAGGCGAGCGCGGACATGATAGCTTTATCTTATTATAAAACATATAAATTACCAGTTATAGTGACGCGTTGTTCCAATAACTATGGGCCGTATCAATATCCCGAAAAATTAATTCCATTAATGGTTACGAATGCGCTGGAAGGAAAAAAACTACCGTTATATGGTGATGGATTAAATGTAAGAGATTGGTTACATGTAAAGGATCATTGCAGTGCAATTGACATCGTTTTGCATAAGGGGCGTTTAGGAGAAGTATATAATATAGGCGGAAATAATGAAAAAACAAATGTAGATGTTGTGGAACAAATTATTACTCTCTTAGGTAAAACAGAAAAAGATATTGAATTTGTTACAGATCGTTTAGGTCATGATCGTCGTTATGCAATTGATGCACACAAAATGAAGAATGAGTTTGATTGGGAACCGCAGTATACGTTTGAACAAGGGCTAAAAGAAACAGTGGAATGGTATGAAAATCATATAGAATGGTGGAAACCACTAAAAGAAAAGTAAGGGGCATGAAAATGAAAGAGCGGGTTATCATAACAGGAGCAAATGGTCAGTTAGGAAAGCAACTGCAAGAAGAGTTAAGTCCTGAAGAATATGACATATATCCTTTTGATAAAAAGTTACTAGATGTAACAAACATATCCCGAGTTCAACAAGTGGTACAAGAGATAAGACCACATATAATCATTCATTGTGCCGCTTATACGAAGGTGGACCGTGCTGAGAAAGAACAAGATCTTGCTTATTTAATAAATGCAATAGGAGCTCGAAATGTAGCGGTTGCTTCACAATTAGTAGGGGCTAAGTTAGTTTACATTAGTACCGATTATGTATTTCAGGGCGCCAGACCGGATGGGTACGGTGAATTTCATAATCCAGCGCCGATAAATATATACGGGGCCTCTAAGTATGCGGGGGAACAGTTCGTCAAAGAGTTACATAATAAATATTTTATCGTTCGTACATCGTGGCTGTATGGTAAATACGGAAGTAATTTTGTAAAAACGATGATGCGATTAGGTAAAGAAAAAGATGAAATAACCGTTGTAGCGGATCAAATTGGCTCTCCTACGTACGTGGCAGATTTAAATATGATGGTTAATAAGCTCATTCACACTTCTTTATACGGTACATATCACGTATCCAATAGAGGATCATGTTCTTGGTTTGAATTTGCACAAAAAATATTTTCTTATGCAAATATGAATGTGAATGTATTACCTGTTTCAACGGAAGAATTTGGATCGGAGGCTGCGAGGCCGAAATATTCTATCTTTCAACATAACATGCTAAGATTAAATGGTTTTTTACAAATGCCTTCTTGGGAAGAAGGATTAGAACGTTTTTTTATAGAAACAAAAAGTCATTAACAAATTTATGTTAATGACTTTTTTGTTTGCCTTTAAGCGGTTTTATGGTACTATAATTATAGTATCAGGTACTAATAACAAGTATAAGTATTTCTGGGAGGATATATCATGGAACTATTACAAGGGAAAACATTTGTTGTTATGGGCGTTGCGAACCAAAGAAGTATTGCATGGGGAATTGCTCGCTCTTTGCATAATGCAGGTGCAAAATTAATATTCACATATGCAGGAGAACGTTTAGAAAGAAATGTTCGTGAATTAGCGGACACATTAGAAGGACAAGAATCACTTGTATTACCTTGTGATGTAACGAATGATGAAGAACTTACAGCTTGCTTTGAAACGATTAAGCAAGAAGTTGGTACAATTCACGGTGTAGCACATTGTATTGCTTTTGCAAATCGTGATGATTTAAAAGGTGAATTTGTAGATACTTCTCGCGATGGATTTTTACTTGCACAAAATATTAGTGCATTCTCTTTAACAGCTGTAGCAAGAGAAGCGAAGAAAGTAATGACAGAAGGCGGAAATATTTTAACGTTAACATACCTTGGCGGTGAGCGCGTTGTGAAAAATTATAACGTTATGGGTGTTGCGAAAGCTTCATTAGAAGCGAGCGTAAAATATTTAGCGAACGATTTAGGCCAACATGGCATTCGTGTGAACGCTATTTCTGCAGGACCAATTCGTACGTTATCTGCGAAAGGTGTAGGCGATTTCAACTCAATCTTAAGAGAAATCGAGGAGCGTGCACCACTTCGTCGTACTACAACGCCAGAAGAGGTTGGAGATACAGCAGTATTCCTATTCAGTGATTTAGCACGCGGTGTAACAGGAGAAAATATTCACGTTGATTCAGGATATCATATTTTAGGATAAATATTAATTATAGTTTTTAAAGGACAGTCTCTAAACGTTGAGGCTGTCCTTTTTTATTGTTCTCAGAAAGAACGATTTTTAACGAAAGTTCTTGCCACGTTATGAATATAACTATAATAGTACACGATTTATTCAGCGACGTATGGAAGTGGGAGGGACGAGTGTGAAGAATAAAAATAAAAGTTCAACAGTTGGAAAACCGTTGTTATATATTGCGCAAGTAAATTTAGAACTTGCTGCACCGAAAATAAAACGAATTATATTAACGAATTTTGAAGATGAGGACCGAAAAGAGAAAAGTAATAGAAACGAAAATGTTGTAAGTAGTGCTGTGGAAGAGGTGATAGAACAAGAAGAGCAGCAAATAGAAGAAAAAATAGAAGAAGAGAAACAAGAAGAGCAAGAAGAACAACAGCAAGTGAGAGCCGTCCCATATAATAAATCATTTAAGGATATGGATAATGAAGAAAAAATTCATTTTTTATTAAATCGTCCTCATTACATTCCGAAAGTAAGATGTAGGATAAGAACGACTACCGTCTCATATATAGGATCGATTATATCGTATCGTAATGGCATTGTATCCATTATGCCACCAAATAGTATGAGAGATGTTCGGTTATCTATAGAAGACATCAAATCGATTGATATGGCCGGCTTTTAAATATGTAAAGGTGGTAGAAAGCTTCTACCACCCCAATAGTTTTTTAGTTTACTTAACTTATTAGATAGTAACGTCGCGTAGGCATTGAATCGCACAGAAGCAGCTTAAATCAACAGTAATACAAGTAGATGTCGAGATTAATCTTGCATTTGGTACAGCTAAAAACGTACAAATTGGATCGTCACCAGGCGGTACAGGAGAACCGTCACCTAATACTACAGTTAACACACGTAAGACAGCACAGCTATCATCATCTACGCTTTCCACACGGAAAATTGGAGATCGGCAGCTAGTAAGGCTTGAAGATGGTGCAAATGCTTCAAAAGGTTCACCAGTTTTTGTGTATAAAATAAAAGGGCGTGTATTTGCTACTGATGCAGTATTGTGTGCTCCTAAAAATGGGATTTCACAACCAGATCCACACGTAGTAGTAGAGCAATCTTGTAATTCATTGATGAATTTTACAACGTCAACTACACAATGAGAAGAGCTATGGTGTTTATTTTCGTTACAACTCATTAATGTCACTCCTTATCTTCTTGTTTGTATTTACATTAATAAGATATTGGAGTCGGAGAGATTTGGTCACAATCTCAAGACCTTTTTTTTTAAATAGGCGAAAGAAGATAAGGGAAGGTGGATTCATGCTATTTACAAGCTGGCTTTTATTTTTTATATTCGCGTTAGCTGCTTTTAGGCTCACTCGTTTAATTGTTTATGATAAAATTACAGCCTTTTTGCGAAGACAGTTTATTGATGAATTAGAGATTACGGAGCCGGATGGAAGCGTATCGACTTTTACAAAAGTAAAAGGTAAAGGATTAAGAAAATGGATTGGAGAATTATTAAGTTGTTATTGGTGTACAGGTGTATGGGTTAGTGCTTTTTTATTAGTTTTATATAATTGGATCCCGATCGTTGCGGAGCCATTACTTGCATTATTAGCTATCGCAGGTGCAGCAGCAATTATTGAAACAATTACAGGATATTTTATGGGAGAATAATATATTTTAATAACATCAAGAAAAAGCGGAGTTTAAAAGAATGAGGGAACGGAAATAAGGAGTTGTTCATATAGTGAATAGACAGAATTGACAGTAGAGGAGATGTTTGCTGTGAGCAATAATCCAAGGCAAAATTTATATGACCTGCAGCAGTGGTATCACATACAGCAACAACACCAAGCACAACAACAGGCATATCAAGAACAATTGCAACAACAAGGATTTGTGAAGAAAAAGGGATGTAATTGCGGGAAAAAGAAGAACAAAATAAAACAATATGAAGAATGAAACACTCATGTTACTGTGAGTGTTTTTTATTATAAATATAAAAAAGCGGTATTCCTGTTTTAGAAATACCGCTTTTTACTAGCTAATTTGTGCAACTGTTAATGCTGCCGCACGGACGTCTACAGTTCCAATCAATTCAACTGGTACGATTTGAATTAAGTCACCAGGGTTTAAGTTAATAAGAATAACACCACTGGATACGTCTACTTCACCAGTACCAATAACGTTAGAACGAACCGCTGTACCTGATCCAGGAATAATGTTAGCCGGCGTACCTAATGATAAGAAGAAACGACCAGCTTCTGGTGCCGTAGGAACGTTATCAAGACTAATTGTTAATGTATAACTAATTTGATAAATACCAGCTCGTAGAATTCGAATACCATCTCCGACACTTACTGTATCATTTATTACAGGAACAGTAATATTTGGGTTTGGACTTACGCTAGGTAATAGTAATGGTGTAAATAATGAAGCGAACTGAGGTGCAGAAGCGTTGAAAGCAAAACCGAAGGCAGGTAGTGTACTAGCTGGTTTCGCTTCGCAATCAATCTTAGTAAATTCGCAATCAGAAGAGAACATGTTTTTCACTCCTTTATCTGTTTCTACTTTCAGTTAATGAAAAGGACAGGTTCTATGTTCTAGACAAGTTCCCAATTTTATAAAAAATACATAATAATACCTTTTAAGCATGGATTGGGTGGCAGAATTTTCTGCCACCCAATCCATGCTTAAATCGTTATTTAGTTTTAAATCGTAACATCACGTAAGCATTGAATAGCACAGAAGCAACTTAAATCAACCGTAAGACAAGCAGGGGTTGATATTAACCTTGCATTTGGTACATTTAAAAACGTACAAATTGGATCGTCACCAGGTGGTACAGAGGAGCCATCACCTAATACTACAGCTAATGCACGTAACACAGCACAATCATCATCATCGATGCTTTCAACGCGGAAAATTGGAGTTCTACAGCTAACAAGGCTTCCTGATGGTGCAAATGCTTCAAAAGGTTCTCCAGCCTTTGTGTATAAAATAAAAGGACGTGTATTCGCTACTGATGCAGTGTTATGTGCTCCTAAAAATGGAACTTCGCAACCAGATCCACATGTAGTGGTTGCGCATTCTTGTAATTCATGTATAAAACGAACGACATTAGATACACAGTTGAAATCAAAATCATGGTGATGATTATCTTCGTTGCAATTGCAGCTCATTATGTTCACTCCTTATCGTGAGTTCTGACATACACTATTACAATATGAACGGGATATGGTTGATATTACGTTAATTCTTATGATAAAAGCAGGTAATTTGAATAGGAGGGGGGAGTACGAGAAAAGACATCCTTATTTAGTGGATGTCTTTTCAGGTAAGTCTTTTCTTGTAGTATATAAAAAACGAGATATGTCTAATTTCTTTCCTCTGAAAAATTGCGGAGAAGAAATGTAAAGTTCTTCTTTCGCACGTGTAATTGCGACATAGAGTAATCGTCGTTCTTCCTCTAATGCTTCAGAAGTTTCCGTTACACGGTCATTTGCGTCTTTTAAAGAAGAAGTATGCGGCAAAATACCATCGCTCGCTCCAAGTAAAAAGACGCATGGAAACTCAAGGCCTTTTGCGTTATGAATGGACATAAGCGAAACGGCATCTTTTTGCGGCATAGTTTTTAATGCTTCCATTTCTTTTTGACCTTGAATCGCCTCGTCAATAAATTGTAAGTAAGCTGGAATATCGGTGAAACGAGTTGCAGACTCCATTAATTCTTCTAACATTTCTTCTTGGATGTCTTTATGCATCGTAAAGGAAGAACGATCGTTATTTTGTAAGTACTCTAAATATTTTCCTTTACCATGAATAATTTCTTTTAATGCTTTTTTCGGTTCTAGTTCTTTTATAAATTTAATAAAATCAATGCGCTCATTTACCTTTTTTACTTGAAAAGGTTTCAAGCTCGGATTTAATAATAAGAAATGAAGAAGAGAAGGGAAACGACCTTCACCATATTTCCATTGCTCACGTTCAATAAAGGAAATGCACTCATCTCGGCCGATATACATAGTTGGCAATATGTTAGAAAGAGATTCTAGGCGAAACGGTTCAATCACGAGTCGTAAATGATCTAATACAGGTCTAATTAAAGAGTGCTCGTAAAAGGATTGACTCGCACCGTGTTTAATAAACGGGATTTTATGAATTGTAAGCTGATCAAGTAACGAACGGCTTACAGAATGTGTGCGATACAGTAAACAAAAATCTTTATAGTTTCGTTCGCCACTATCTACTTTCTCTTGAATGAGCTGTAAAATTTGATTTGCTTCATCAAGAGTTGTAGCTGGTCGTGCGTAAAATGGTTGTACACCTTCTTCACGAACAGAATATAGCTCTTTATCAAAACGCTCTTGATTTAGTTTGATAACTTCATTTCCAAGTCCAACGATAAATGGATTGGATCGATAATTCGTATTAAGCGCGATAATCGTTGTATTATCAAATTCCTTTGGGAAAGATAAAATAATTTGATGACTTGCTCCTCGCCAGCCATAGATCGCTTGATCATCATCACCTGCGATAAATAAATTATTTCTTGGCGTGGCTAACAATTTTACAATTTCATATTGTGCATACGATGTATCTTGGAACTCATCTACTTCAATATAGTGAAAACGTTGTTGTAATTGAGTAAGTAAGGGAGCGTTATTTTCTAACATATAATATGTTTCTAATAAGATGTCGTCGAAATCGATATAATTATATCGTTGTTTTACCTCTTCAAAACGTTCGTATACTTCTTTAAATTCTTGTTCAACTGGTGTTTTCGCTTTTACATCTTTCGGACGATTTAAGTTGTTTTTTTCAAGAGAAATCATAGCGAGCATCGTTTCCGCATCATAACCGTCTTTTAAACGTAATTCTTTTAAAATTTTCTTTATCATAATTTGTTTATGTTTTTCATTTGCTAAAATTTGCTGATTATATCCTTGGCTACGAAGCAATTTTAAAAAGACAGAGTGGAATGTACCAGCAACAACATAGCTACTTGTGGCACGATTCATACCTGGTAAATTTGCTACACGACTTCGGATTTCTTCAGCCGCTTTTTGTGTAAATGTAAGCAATAAAATATTCCGTGGATGAACTTGTTTTACATTTACTAAATAACCAACGCGGGTTGTTAAAACAGATGTTTTTCCGCTTCCGGCACCAGCCAATGTAAGAACAGGACCTTCTGTCGTTCGCACAGCTTCTAATTGCTTTTCGTTTAGAAAAACATTTTGCTGTTCGAGAGCGCGGAAATACGCCGCATCTGCATCTTCTTCCATAATTAAATGGGTAGATGTTTTCGGAATATGATATGTGGCACGCGGAATATCAGCGTGTGTTAACGATTTTTGTGAAAATTTTTCTTGTGTCATATATTCACCTTCAAAACTATAGCATCAACATTTAACTTTAGCGGAAGAAAAAGAAAATAGCAATGTAAAAAACAGGAGGGGCTACCTCCTGTTTTCAAATTACAATTCTTTTATCATAACGATGTGAGGAATATTTGCTTCCATAAATACATCAGAACTCGTTACGTATCCAAGTTTTTTATAGAAATCTTCAGCATGTGTTTGGGCATGAAGTTTCAATTTTGGTAGCGAGTTTTTTTTTGCATATGCTTCAAGTGCATCCATTACAATTTTTCCAATGCCTTTTTTACGATGGGAAGCTAGTACGCAAATGCGTTCCATTTTTCCTATTCCATCAATGGTGCGAAAACGACCAGCACCAACTGGAACATCATTATCATATATAACAACGTGTGTTGATGTTTCTTCAAACTCATCATACTCTTCTTCAGCAGAAACGCGTTGTTCATTCACGAATACTTGCTTACGTACAGAGAATGCATCTCTTAGTTGTTCGTCTGTTTGTACGATCTGTGCGTGCAAATTAGTTGTTCCCCTTTCCAAGGTGGAATGTTTCGTGTACAGTCCATGTTCCGTTTTCTAATTGATATAGAAGATGGAAGCGATCAATTGGTTGTTCATAATAGAAATCTTTCATACGTAATCGACCTAATACATCAGCATGCTCTGCATCTGATAAACCTTGTCCGATTGTTAAATGAGGTACGAAAGCGTATTCGCGTTCTTGCGTGAATAATCCGCTATGCATTTCTTCATTTAAGAAAGTAAGTTCAGGTGTTTTTTCTACTTTAAAATAAAGAACATTATTAACAGGTGCGAATGAACCAACTTTTCCGACATGAAGGGTGAAAGGGTTCGTTTTATTTGCGATTGTATGTAGCTCGTTTACAATCGATTCTAATTGTTCATCTTGCGTCTCAAAGGGTGTTTTCAATGTAATATGTGGCGGAACTAATGCGTAGTGCGGATCATAACGCTTACGCAATCCGTTCGCTTTATCTTGAATCATTTTAGATGGAAAAATTACAATGCCTAATTTCATGTTCCAATTCCTCCCTTTGTAAGTCTAGTTAGATTTTGAGAAAAATAAATCTCTTTATCTATTATATCAAATTATTCTGAACACTGCTCTCTATTATTTCATTGATAGAATATGAGAGAAGGCTTTCGGTAAGTCAGCCTGCCAATACTTCCAAGTATGATTACCTTCAAACTCTTCGTAATGCGTGATGAAATTTCTATCTGTAAGAAGAGTATTAAGCTCACGGTTCGGTTCTACGAAATCAGATACTTGTCCATCAGTGCGCTTTACAGCTGTTTCTTCTGTACCAATGACGTGATAAAGTTCTAAAGCCTGTGGATCTTTGAATTCGTTTGCTAAGTTCATTACTGTTTCGTCAACAAATGGTGATTGCATAACAACTTTACCGAATGTATGCGGATACATAAGTGCAGTCATAAAGGAAACTGTACCGCCAAGAGAATCTCCAATTAAAACGCGACCTTTACCCATTTGATACGTTGGATAATTTTCATCGATATATGGAGCAAGCTCGTGAGCAAGGAAACGAATATAAGCAGCATTCTTTACATCGCTTGGGAAATATTTTTCCTTACGATCGTGTACGTTTTTATATGGAATACCGACAATAATTGTGCGGTCAATTTCTTCAGTTTCACGAAGGCTTTCAATTACACGGTGTGCTTTACCGAGCTGAAAATAATCTCTACCATCTTGTGCAATTACAACTGTATGTTTGTGCAGTGGCGTGTAATTTACTGGTAAGTAAACTAAAAGCGTAACATCTTCTTGAAGTGATGCGCTATAAAATGAAATTTCCTCAATTCTCCCTATTGTTTGATTCATGTAGATCCCCCTAAATAAAAATTTACTGTAATGATTGTAAGGGCGACGCTTATAGTGAAAATGAAAGAACGATTCACTAATAGGTGCCTTAATTTCTATTTTACCATAATGGTACGAAGAATCTAAAAAATTAGTATTTAAGTTAGGAAAGAAAACGGATATAATGAAGTGGGATTTTTGACAGGTGAGAGGGGAGACAGAATTTGAAACAGGAAAGATCAATTGCACTACCGTTAGCCATTTCCATTATAGCTATTTCATTCGCAGCAGTTTTTGTAAAGATGTCCTCAGCACCATCTTCCATCTTAAGTATGTATCGTTTATGGATTATTGTACTTATTATGCTGCCTATCGTTTGGAAGAAGCGGGAAGAGTTCCAGAAGATTCAAATAAAAGATTGGGGATTTTTAATTGGATCTGGATTCTTTTTAGCGCTACATTTTCTTTTATGGTTTGAGTCTTTAAAGCATACAACAGTTGCTAGCTCGACAATTATTTTAGCACTTCAACCGATCGTGTCTTTAGTTGGAGGTTTTTTTCTATTTAAAGAAAGAACAACCTACTCAGCCATTGCAACGATGGGTATCGCTATATTAGGTGTAATGTGTATTGGTTGGGGAGATTTAGGTTTAAGTAAACAAGCAATTTATGGAGATATATTATCCTTTTTAAGTGTAATAGCGGTTGTCGGTTATTTATTTATCGGGCAAACGACAGTAAAGAAAGTCTCACACTGGATTTATAGCTTTACAGTTTTTGCATTCGCAGGTATTTTTATGGGGATTTATAATATCGTGCTGCAAGTGCCTTTTACAGGTTATACGAAGTGGGACTGGACCGTTTTTCTTTTACTTGCGATTGTACCGACAGTGTCACATGTCATTAATAATTGGTTATTAAACTACGTAAATGCAACAACAATTTCGATGAGTATTTTAGGAGAACCAGTTGGGGCGTCTATACTAGCATTTTTCTTACTGGGAGAAAAATTAAACGCAATGCAAATTATCGGCAGCACGCTCGTATTGTTTGGTGTATCTGTTTTCTTATTACAGCAACAAAAAAGAACAGCAAAAAATGTGGTGAACGAGCCAGTGTATACACAGGAATTATAATGTTAGCGGAGAAAAGAGAAGTTAAGATACTTCTCTTTTTGTTTTGTAGAAATTTAGGTGAAGAAGGGGGGAGTGTAGTGGAATTTCCATCAAAAAAGACGCATGGTTATATTCAATCTTTTTTATTATTTTAGGCGCCTGTTTTGCTCCAATATTTGCAGGGAGAGAATATTTTCTTTTGTTTTTTACAATTCCATTGGCAATAGTATTTATTTGGAGTTGGTTTTCAACAAAATATATTGTCGGGGAAGAAACAATTACTATTAGATCAGGTCTCGTAAAAAAATGTATATTTATACGAGATATAAAACAAATTTCAAATACGAAAAACCCAATAGCAGCTCACGCATTATCATTCGATCGACTTGAAATTGTTTACGGCGTACATAAAACAGAGATTATTTCTCCTAAAGATAAAGAACAATTCATCAATCTCGTAAAAAGTAAAAATCCCCACATTGAAATAAAGTAAAAGAGTGGCCTCGTAGCCACTCTTTTACTTTGGGTTTGTCATATAAGGTTGTACATGAATGACGCATAGGTCACGAAATTTTCCTTCAGCAGTTGTAACAATTACGACTGCTCTTCCTGCACTTTTTCCAGTAATCGTTACCGTATCTCCTTTTGGATATATGGTAATGATGTCAGAATTCATATTTGTCCAAATAAGTTCTTTATTTGCTGCTTGCATTGGCAAAACGGAAGCTGATAAATCCGCACTTTGTCCAGTTTTTATTTTCAACTTATTTTTTTGCATATGAATACCGATAACGGAAATAACAGAAGGAGCAATTGAAATTTTGGGTGGATTAGGTTGAATGTTTAAACGAGAAGCAGAAGTATTTGTAATAGGTGAATATTTTCTTATATGTTGTTGCTGGAAAGCTGCTAACATGTTGGAGTCCCCTTTCTGTATAAGTGCTAATACTAATACTATAAAGGAGTAGTGTTATGTTAAATTTAACGAAACATAAAGAATTTGTTAAATTTGAGAAGAAGATTGTCGAACTGTAAAAAAATCTCTGCTGTTACGATAACAGCAGAGATTTCTTTTTTATAGACTATCACTATGTTGTTTTTCGAAATTCTCAAATTGCTCTTCAACTTCTTTTGAAGGTTGTGTTAGTAAACTAACGATTACGATTGCTAGTAAACTAATTGTGAAACCAGGAATCATTTCATATAAGAAGTTTGTTAAGAATTTAAATTGAGTCCATATTATAACAGTAGCGGCACCAGAAATCATACCAGCAAGTGCGCCCCATTTCGTCATGCGTTTCCAATATAGACTTAATAAAATAGCTGGTCCAAATGAAGAACCAAATCCAGCCCAAGCGTATCCAACAAGAGCTAAAATCGTATCATTTTGTTTAAACGCTAATGCGCACCCAACTAATGCGATACCAAGAACAGCCATACGACCGACAAATACAAGCTCTTTATCAGAAGCAGAGCGTTTAAAGAAGGTGCGATATAAGTCTTCTGTTACAGCACTTGAAGTAACGAGAAGTTGAGATGAAATTGTACTCATAATTGCAGCTAAAATCGCAGCTAATAAAAATCCAGTAATAAGTGGATGGAATAAAATTTTTCCAAGCTCAAGGAAAATTGTCTCTGGGTTAGATAATGTCAACTCTTGTTGTGAATAGTAGGCAATACCGATAAGACCAGTAAACATAGCTCCGACAACAGAGAAAATCATCCAGCTCATACCAATTCTTCGTGCGCTTTTCAGTTCTTTTACAGAAGAAATTGCCATAAAGCGTACGATAATATGAGGTTGTCCAACATAACCAAGGCCCCATGCGAATAAAGAAATCATTCCTAAAGTGGAGGCACCTTTAAAAATATCTAAACGTGTTGGATCTACAGAGCGAATTGTATCAAATGCAGGTCCAAGTCCG
This sequence comes from Bacillus cereus group sp. N12, assembly GCF_016483575.1. NCBI lineage: Bacteria > Bacillati > Bacillota > Bacilli > Caryophanales > Bacillaceae > Bacillus > Bacillus cereus group sp. N12. The sequence continues at coordinate 150,034 of NZ_JAEHBO010000003.1, read as the reverse complement.
TTTGCATTCATAATTGTTACGATAGGAACAAGAATAAGAGCAACTACCATAATGATTCCTTGCACGAAGTCTGTCCAACTTACTGCTAAGAAACCACCAAATAATGTGTAAGCTACAACGACGCTTGCTACAATGAATAATCCAATATGATAGTTCATACCAAATGAATTTTCAAATAATACAGCGCCTGAAACTAACCCTGAAGCTACATAGAAAGTAAAGAAAATCATAATAACAAGTCCGGATACTAAGCGTAGCATGTGAGATTTGTCGTGGAAACGGTGTTCCAAAAATTCTGGGATAGTAATAGAGTTGTTTGCAATTTCAGAGTAGGTACGTAAGCGAGGAGCGACATATAGCCAGTTTGCGTATGCGCCTAGTGTTAGGCCAATTGCAATCCAACTACTACTTAATCCAACGCTAAACATTGCACCGGGTAATCCCATTAAAAGCCAGCCACTCATATCGGATGCTCCAGCACTTAATGCTGTTACTGCGGGGCCTAGTGTACGACCGCCAAGCATATAATCTGTTAAGTTGGATGTTCGTTTGTAGGCGAAATAGCCGATTACTAACATCCCGAGCATGTAAATAGAGATAGAAGTTAAAGTTAACATCTGCGTACTCATGTAGTTCCCCTTTCTTTTGTCATGTCTTTTGATGCATTTTGCATATTTATAATCTATCATGATTATTCTGAAAAATCCATATACAAATATGAATTTTCAGAAATGTAAGCGTTTTTTGACATCGTTTTACTTTTTTAATATATAAATTTTAGCCGAAAAAACCTTAATTTTAATAGAGTATTTATTATATTTACATAAAAACACGTTGTTTTGTCAATATAATATTGAAAGAAGGGAAAAATATTTTTCCGAAAAAAGTATTGACTTGTGAAAAAAGTTAAGTCTATAATGAGTGCAACTTAAAAAAATGCAAGCGTTGATGAAGAAGAGTACACATGATGAACATGTCAGAGAGCTGATGGTTGGTGCGAATCAGTATGGGATTGATGTGGAATGGGCTTCGGAGCTTCCAAACCGAAACGAAAGAAGTAGGCTTTGGCGACATGATCTCATCGATACAAGAGACACGTATTGTTTTTGATACGGTAAAGTGCGTTACATTCGTAACGAATTAAGGTGGCACCACGGGAGTACCCGTCCTTTCTATAGGATGAGTACTCCCTTTTTGTGTACAAAAAATTAAATATGTTAAATCGTTTAAGTAAGAAGAGTACGTATATTTGGAGACGTTACAGAGAGCTGGGGACAGGTGGGAGCCCGGTACGGTGCCATATACGGAATGGGCTTACGAGAGGTATGCTGAACAATTTTATTCAGTAGGCAACCCGGGTTCCGCCGTTACAAGGATAAGGTATATATTTTGTACCTGAATAAAGCGGGATGCTTTTGCGTCCAACATGAGGTGGTACCACGGTAAATTTATCGTCCTCTACATATTTCGATATGTAGGGGACTTTTTTATTTTTCAGAGTGAGGTGAAAGGCATGATGACAAAAGAGGAATTTATGAAGCAAAAAGAACAAGGAAAAACATTTTTAGTAATCGCTGAAGAAGAAGGAGATAGCATTACGCCAATTTCTTTATATAGACGTATGACAGGGAAGAAGAAGTTTTTATTAGAGAGCTCACAGCTTCATCAAGATAAAGGGCGCTATTCTTACTTAGGTTGTAATCCGTATGGAGAAGTGAAAAGCATTGGTATGGAAGTCGAACGAACGACATATGGGCAAACAGAAAGGTTGCAAGGTAACGTACTGCAAGTGTTAGAAGGGGTAATTGCATCATCGCAAGTAGAGAGCCCATTCCCATTTTGCGGAGGAGCAGTTGGTTATATAGGGTATGACGTCATTCGGCAGTATGAAAACATTGGAGCAGATTTACACGATCCATTAAATATTCCAGAAGTACACCTTTTACTATATCGTGAGTTTATCGTTTACGATCATTTACGCCAAAAGTTGTCGTTTGTATATGTATGCGGGCAAGATGATTCAGCAGATTATGAAGAAGTATACGAAAGGTTGCAAGTATACAAAGAAGAAGTGCTAAAAGGAGAAGAAGCGGAAGTAAAGGACATACAATCAACATTATCATTCACTTCTTCTATAACGGAAAAAGAGTTTTGCATGATGGTAGAAACGGCGAAAGAGCATATACGAGCAGGGGACATATTCCAAGTCGTACTATCTCAGCGTTTGCAAAGCGAGTGTAAAGGTGATCCTTTCGCTTTATACCGCAAGCTTCGCATTGCGAATCCATCACCATATATGTTTTATATCGATTTTCAAGATTATGTTGTACTCGGTTCTTCACCAGAAAGCTTGTTATCAGTTAGAGACGATAAAGTGATGACAAATCCAATTGCGGGTACGAGACCGAGAGGGAAAACAAAGCAGGAAGATGCGGAAATTGAAAAAGAACTGTTAGAAAACGAGAAAGAACGAGCAGAGCATATGATGCTTGTGGATCTTGGACGAAACGATATTGGCAGAGTGAGTGAAATTGGATCTGTGACGATAGATAAATATATGAAAGTTGAAAAATATTCTCACGTCATGCACATTGTATCTGAAGTTTACGGAACATTGCGAAAACTGATGAGCGGATTTGACGCATTAGCGTATTGTTTACCAGCGGGGACGGTTTCGGGAGCTCCGAAAATTAGAGCGATGGAAATTATCAATACGTTAGAGCATGAAAAAAGAAATGTATATGCCGGAGCTGTTGGATATATTTCATTCTCAGGAAATCTTGATATGGCGCTCGCCATTCGAACGATGGTTGTAAAAGATGAAAAAGCATATGTTCAGGCAGGAGCAGGTATCGTCTACGATTCAGATCCGGTAGCTGAATATGAAGAAACGTTAAATAAAGCGAGGGCACTTTTGGAGGTAATGAAATGATTGTACTCATCGATAATTACGATTCGTTCACATATAACTTGTACCAACTGTTAGGCGAATACGAAGAAGAAATTGTAGTCGTAAGAAATGATCAAATAACGATAGAACAGTTAGAAGAGATGAATCCAAAAGGAATTGTGCTTTCACCAGGACCAGGAAAACCAGAAGATGCTGGTATTTGTATCGAAGTTATTCGTCATTTCTATAAGAACGTTCCCATATTAGGGATTTGTCTCGGCCATCAGGCAATTATATCGGCATTTGGAGGGGAAATTGTAAGAGCGGAGCACATTAAACACGGAAAAACATCGCGTGTGAAACATAACGGAACGTCAATCTTTTCGTACGCGACGCAGCCACTAACAGCGATGCGCTACCATTCGCTTGTTGCAGAGCAAGCGAGTTTACCACAATGTTTTGATGTGTTAGCAACTGCTATGGATGATGGAGAAATAATGGCGGTTCGTCATAATTATTATCCGCTTTTCGGGTTACAGTTTCATCCAGAATCAATCGCAACAGAAGAAGGCGGAAAGTTAATACGTGCTTTTTTAGGAGAAGTAAAAGAGGAGGAGAGAGTATGAATACCTATCTTCGTAAATTAGTGGAGGGACAACATTTAACAGAAGAAGAAATGTATGAAGCGGGACTTCTTTTATTAAGTGACAACATATTGGAAAGTGAAGTAGCAGCTTTCTTAGTATTATTGAAAGCGAAAGGTGAAACAGCAGAAGAAATATATGGCCTCGTTCGTGCTCTTCGTGAAAAAGCATTGCCGTTTTCAAACCATATAGAAGGCGCGATGGACAATTGCGGAACAGGTGGTGACGGTGCCCAAACGTTCAATGTAAGTACAACATCGGCATTCGTACTAGCAGGAACAGGTGTAAAGGTGGCAAAGCATGGTAATCGTGCTGTTTCTAGTAAAACAGGAAGTGCGGATTTATTAGAAGAACTCGGTGTAAATATTAGCAGTACGCCAAGCGAAATTGATTATTTACTAGAGCATGTCGGTATCGCTTTCTTATTCGCACCAGCGATGCACCCAGCATTAAGGCGCATTATGAAAATAAGAAAAGAATTAAATGTGCCGACAATCTTTAACTTAATTGGCCCTTTAACGAATCCTGTTAACTTAGAAACACAATTTGTCGGTATTTATAAACGAGATATGTTATTACCAGTTGCGCAAGTATTACAGAAGTTAGGGCGGACACAAGCGCTTGTCGTAAATGGAAGTGGTTTTTTAGATGAAGCATCATTACAGGGAGAAAATCACGTAGCCCTTTTAAAAGATAATGAAATAGTAGAAATGAGTATCGATCCGGAAAAGTATGGTTTCTCAAAAGTGAAAAACGAAGAAATTAGAGGCGGGAATTCAAAAGAAAATGCAAAGATTACGCTCGGCGTATTAAATGGAGAAAAGAGTGTTTACCGCGATACCGTTTTATTAAATGCGGGGCTTGCACTTTTCGCAAACGGAAAAGCGGAAACGATTGAAGAGGGAATTAAACTAGCGACACATAGCATTGACTCTGGAAAAGCATTAGCCAAACTAAACTTATTAATTACAGCAAGCAACGAAAAATTAGAAAGGGTGAATTAAGGTGGGGACGATTTTAGACAAAATTGTAGAGCAGAAGAAAAAAGAAGTTGCGGAGCTATATGAAACATATATACCAGGCAATGCAAAAAGAAAAACATACTCACTCGTAAAAGCTTTAGAGCAATTTACTGTCATTGCAGAAGTAAAGCGAGCATCACCATCAAAAGGAGATATTAATGTACACGTTGATGTACGAAAACAAGTGAAAACATATGAAGAATGCGGTGCAGGAGCAGTTTCCGTTTTAACAGACGGTCAATTTTTTAAAGGATCGTTTCACGATTTACAAACTGCAAGAGCAGAAAGTAACATTCCGCTTTTATGCAAAGATTTTATAATCGATAAAATCCAAATTGATAGGGCGTATGAAGCTGGTGCAGATCTTATTTTATTAATCGTAGCGGCGTTAACGAAAGAAAAGTTAAAAGAGCTTTATAGCTACGTACTAGAAAAAGGATTAGAAGCGATCGTTGAAGTTCATGATGAACAGGAATTAGAAATTGCAATCCAATTAAATCCGCACGTTATCGGTATTAACAACCGTAATTTAAAAACATTCGAAGTCGATTTAAGCCAAACAGAAAAACTTGGAAAACGATTAAACGAGGAGAAATTACTTTGGATTAGTGAAAGCGGGATTCATTCAAAAGAAGATATTATTCGTGTCAAACGAGCTGGAGCGAAAGGTGTATTAGTTGGAGAAGCACTCATGACATCATCTTCTATTCGTACCTTTTTTGAAGATTGTAAGGTGAACATATGAAAGTGAAAATTTGCGGCATCACTGATGTTGAAACGGCAAAACGTGCTTGTGAATACGGAGCTGATGCACTCGGATTTGTTTTTGCAGAAAGTAAGCGGAAAATCACTCCAAGGCTAGCGAAAGAAATCATTCAGGAGATTCCAGCAAACGTATTAAAAGTCGGTGTTTTCGTAAATGAATCAGTAGAAGAGATCCAGAAAATTGCAGATGAATGCGGGTTAACGCATGTGCAACTACATGGGGATGAAGATAATCATCAAATTAGAAGATTGAATATTCCGTCTACAAAAGCGCTAGGAGTAACTTCAGAGGCTGATATGAAAAACGCTCAAACATATGAAACGGATTATATATTGTTTGATAGCCCGAAAGAAAAGTTTCACGGAGGAAATGGAAAGAAATTTTCATGGGCACTACTTGAGCATATGCCAAAAGAGTTGCGAGAGAAAACGATATTAGCTGGTGGATTAAACGCTCTTAATATAGAAGAAGCGATTCGAACTATTCAGCCGTATATGGTCGATGTAAGTAGCGGAGTGGAGACAGAAGGAAAGAAAGATTTAAAGAAAATAAAACAATTTATTAAAAAAGCGAAGGAGTGTTCCAAATGAACTACGCATATCCAGATGAAAAAGGCCACTACGGTATATACGGAGGACGATACGTTCCAGAAACGTTAATGCAATCTGTATTAGAACTAGAAGAAGCATATAAAGAAGCGATGCAAGATGAAGCGTTTCAAAAGGAATTAAATCATTATTTAACAACGTACGTCGGAAGAGAAACACCGCTTTATTTCGCTGAAAATATGACGAAGTATTGCGGCGGTGCAAAGATTTATTTAAAACGTGAAGATTTGAATCATACAGGAGCTCATAAAATTAACAATACAATTGGTCAGGCACTTCTTGCAGTACGAATGGGCAAGAAAAAAGTTGTCGCTGAAACAGGGGCTGGACAACACGGAGTGGCAACCGCTACTGTATGTGCCCTACTTGGATTAGAATGCGTCATCTTTATGGGGGAAGAAGATGTGAGACGTCAAAAATTAAATGTGTTTCGAATGGAGTTACTCGGAGCGAAAGTAGAAAGTGTAGCGGCAGGTAGCGGAACATTAAAAGATGCGGTAAACGAGGCGCTTCGTTACTGGGTTTCACATGTGCATGATACGCACTACATTATGGGATCTGTTCTCGGGCCACATCCATTCCCACAAATTGTCCGTGATTTCCAAAGTGTAATTGGGAAAGAAACGAAAAAACAATATGAGGCGTTAGAAGGAAAGTTACCAGAAGCAGTCGTTGCTTGTATTGGCGGTGGTAGTAATGCGATGGGCATGTTTTATCCGTTCGTACACGATGAAGAAGTCGCTCTTTACGGCGTAGAAGCAGCAGGGAAAGGCGTTCATACAGAACAGCACGCAGCGACTTTAACGAAAGGAAGCGTTGGTGTTTTACACGGATCGATGATGTACCTTCTGCAAAATGAAGAAGGACAAATTCAAGAAGCACACTCTATTTCAGCAGGACTTGATTACCCAGGTGTTGGGCCAGAACATAGCTTGCTAAAAGATATTGGCCGCGTTTCTTATCATTCCATTACTGATGATGAAGCGTTAGAAGCATTTCAATTATTAACGAAAAAAGAAGGGATTATTCCGGCTTTAGAAAGCTCGCATGCTGTCGCATATGCATTAAAATTAGCGCCGCAAATGAAGAAGGACGAAGGGCTTGTCATTTGTTTATCTGGCCGCGGCGATAAAGATGTAGAGAGTATAAAACGTTATATGGAAGAGGTGTAAAAAATGGGAGTAGAAAAAATTAAAGCAGTATTTGAAAATGGTAAGAAAGCATTTATTCCGTACGTAATGGGCGGAGATGGTGGCCTTGAAAAATTAAAAGAAAGAATTCGTTTTTTAGACGAAGCAGGAGCAAGCATCGTTGAAATTGGTATTCCGTTTTCAGATCCAGTCGCAGATGGTCCAACGATCCAAAGAGCAGGGAAACGAGCGCTAGATAGCGGTGTAACAGTAAAAGGCATTTTTCAAGCGTTAGCAGAAGTAAGGAAAGAAGTGCAAATTCCATTTGTACTCATGACATATGTAAATCCAGTACTCGCATTCGGAAAAGAACAATTCATTGAGAGATGCTTAGAGGCAGGTGTGGACGGTATTATCGTTCCAGACTTACCGTATGAAGAACAAAATATTATTGCCCCGTTACTTCGAGAGGCAAACATTGCGCTAATTCCACTCGTTACCGTAACGAGTCCTATTGAAAGAATTGAAAAAATTACGAGTGAATCAGAAGGATTCGTTTACGCAGTTACAGTAGCGGGCGTAACGGGAGTGCGTCAAAACTTTAAAGAGGAAATTCATAGTTACTTAGAAAAAGTAAAATCACATACGCATTTACCGGTAGTGGCAGGGTTCGGTATTTCAACAAAGGAACATGTAGAAGAAATGATTACAATATGTGACGGAGTTGTCGTTGGAAGTAAAGTTATTGAGCTGTTAGAAAATGAAAAACGAGAAGAAATATGTGAATTAATACAGGCAACAAAACAAAAAGAAGAGGCGTAAGTCTCTTCTTTTTGTTTTGCGTAATAAATGTTAAAATATACAGAAAATACATATAATTTAGAGGGTGAGAAAGCATGCTAAGACGTAAACTACTATATCTTCTTTTAACTGTACCACTGTACGCTTGGCTTATTAGCATGACGAAAATAGAGTTGATGGCTCTATTTGTAGGGTATGTATTCATCTTTTCCAACTTAAATCGGATTCAAGAGCAATCTATTTTAGAAGTATGTACATTTTCAATTAGTATAGAACTATTTAGTATCGTTTCGATTGTATTATTAAATGAATTATTTCAATGGATTTATTCATTTTCATTAATGAAACTTGGGAATATTGTACTGCAAGCGATATGTGCTTACATTGTGTTTGTTGTGTTAGGAAAAATAATCGGACAGCAGACGGTTTTTGAGGATAATAGAAAATGGGAGTGAATCAAAAAGGAGCCAAACGGCTTCTTTTTGATTCTGTTGTAAAAACAATTGAAAAATATTACATCTGTTATATAATAGTTAAAAATTGTATTTTTAACGAAATGAGATGATAACATGGCCATATTGTTGGCACTTATCCCAATTATGATGATTTTCATTTGTTTATTTTTATTTAAACAAACGTCATTAAGGTCCTCATTAATTTCTTATGCGGTGTCTGTTGGAATCGTTTTATTCTCTCCAACGTTTCAATTAAGGATAAGTGAAACTGTGCATGCAACGATTAAAGGTTGGTTAATTTGTTTTATTGTCGGGTACGTTTTATTTTTTGGTATTTTTTTATTTCACCTCATGAACAAAATGGGGTACATCGATCAAGTAGCTCGTTTTCTAGAAGAAGTTACTCATGATCGCTTATTACAAATGCTTCTTATGTGCTTTGGTATTTGTCCACTAATTGAATCAGTAAGTGGATTCGGTATTGGTTTTATGGTTGCAGCACCTATCTTTCTTTCATTAGGCTATAAACCGTTTCAAGCTGTACTACTTTCATTTATTGGTTTACTAGCTAGTTCATGGGGCGCAATGGCAACTGGTACGATTATCGGTTCGCAGCTTATAAATATGCCGCTCACAACTCTTGGTACAAATACAGCATTATTAAGCATCCCGATTTTCGCATACTTTATCATCCTTTCTTTATACGTTGTCGGTGGCTTTCAGGCAGTTATAGAAAAGTGGAAGGAAGGGATAGGATTCTTTCTATTATTTTCTCTCGGAATCTATCTTTCTAACGCATACGTAAGTGTTGAACTAGCAGGTATATTAAGTTCTATCGTTACAATTACATTTGGCTTTCTTATCATTAAACTAAAAGGGAAAAATGAGCAAACCTTTATAACAGAACATGCTGCGGCAACGGAGAGAGAAGTATCCATTATAAAAATTATTAGCCCTTATATCTTCTTAACAGTTTGTATTTTACTTTCTCGCCTCGTTCCACCATTACATGATTTGTTCAGATCATATGCAGTCCTTGATTTAAAATCATATTCTTACAAATTAGAAATGCTATATTCACCAGGTTTTTGGCTCGGCATGACTTGTTTATTTACAATTATTTTCTTCCGCATTCCATCTCATATTATGAAACAATCACTCTTGCAAACGATAAAACAATGGATTCCTTTTGCGATTACGACGACGATGTTTATCGCCATTTCAGAACTAATGGGTGCATCTGGCATGCATTCATTACTCGCAAAAACAGCTGGTGAAACATTTGGTACCTTTTTCGTTTTCGTTGCTCCGTTCATCGGTAGTATCGGTGGTTTTTTAACAGGTAGTAACGCAGGATCAAATGCGATGTTTATAAAACTACAAATGCAAACAGCACAAAACGTAGCACTCCCGTGGCAATACGTCACAACACTTCAAAACACCGCATCGTCAGTGGCGACAATCGCTTGTCCATCACGCATTACACTAGGTGCTTATTTATGTAATATCCCGTATCGTGAAAATGAACTATTAAAGAAGACGACGTTAATGATCTTTGGTGCGGTGTTACTTGTAGTGGTGGAGGTTATTTTTTGGTATATGTTGAGAAAATAAGAAAATCCTCCTGAAAAAGGAGGATTTTCTTTTTATATGGATAATGCCTTAAGTATGAAAAGCTTCTACTAAATGAATAGGAGATGAAATGTATGCCCCTAAAAAACTACGGTGTGTTAAAAGGTACAGTTATACAATCAAAGATTGGAAAAGGGAAAACACCTCATTATCAAGTTCATTTACAAGGCGAAGCAGGAGTAGATTATCGTATTGCAATTAACGTGAAATCGCAAAGTTATCCGTCGGAAGTTTTATATTTTGCGAGTAACAATATTAGGTCAGAGGCGATTCATATTTTACCGACATTACCATTCGGTTTTACAGAAATAAAAAACAATGAACCGAAAGTAGCTTTAGATTATGTAAGAGGAAATCTATTTGACTCAAATCAAATGATCCCTTTACCACCTGAAAAAGCAGGAGCTGATAATGATTTAAATGAAAAAATTGAGCGGTATATAAAGCGAGCGATAGAAGAAAGTACGATTATTTACGCGTTCGGTGAAAGATGGGGGCCAGAAGAAAATACACCCGATTCTTACTTTCATTTTGAACCAGGAAACGGTATACATGATATTCATATGAATCAAGGAAATGTGGAAAAATGGCAAGGTGATGATGGTATATGGCAAGACGGAGGAATACTCATTCATTTTGAAAAGGAAGAAGAATGGATCGGTATCTTTCTTGCATTCCAGTCGCAGTCATGGTGTACGGATGAAGAAGGGCATGCTCGTGTTCCGGTTGAGAATTGTAATTATAAGAAAAATAATTGATGAAAAGAGCTCGTTCGACATGAACGAGCTCTTTTCGTTTCGAAAAAGAAGTAGATGGAAAAATCACACGTTACTTCTACGATGGTGACAGTATTAATCCGTTATACGAGACAGATGGTAGTGGAAACGTACTTCGTTAATATGTATACTCAATGGCCGGCGTTCGTCTAGCAATGAAAGCACAAGGACAAACGTTATTCTATCACTACAACCCAAGTGGTGACGTAGTAGCGATGACAGACCCAAATGGACAAGTTGTCGTAAACTATGAATATGATGCATGGTGGAACGTATTAAAGAGTGACGCAAAAGGTATCGCAGCAGAGAATCCATTTGGATACGTGGGATACATGTATGATAAAGAAATTGTTATGTATGGTGATCGCTATTGAAGGCATAGAAACTGTTCATGAATTATTAATAGTGGTATTTTTCATAATGATTGAAAATGATAACTTATAAAAGGTTTTTGAGAGGATCAGAATTCATGGTCACTACTTTTTACTCTTTATAAGTCCTTTCTAATCCTTTGTCACATGTATGATTTATTAAGTGATTTTTACACATTGTGTAGTATTTGTATATAGTTACTTTTAATATAAGGGATATAAAGGTAGTCTGTAAATGATTTACGAGAAATTGTAGGAATACTTTCGTAATTACAAATGAAAGTGTTTCTACATGTAAAATCTATCTTGTTTTTTTTATTCTTATCCTTTAATTTATGTAAGGGGATTGAACGGATGTTCTGTTTTTAATGGATAATAAAAAAGAATGGTAAGATAGTTTTGGAGTTTACTATATTATTCTAGACTTGTCTGTTTTCCACCCTGAAAGTCACAATTTTATGGATGCAGGAGGCTACATATATATGGGTACGAGGCAGAAAATTTTGATGCAAGCGATGATGCTTGTAGTCATGGTTATGATGAGTGTGGTGTTTAGTAAAGAAGTTGGTGCAGAATCAGAAAACAAGAGTGATTGGATCGATAGTGTTCATGTAACGCCAAGTGAGGTTTCTTTTGGTAATGAAATGAAAGTGAAAGTTACCGTCAAGGTTAATAATCCAAATGGCATAGGTTCTGATATAAGCATCAAGTATATCCTTCCTTATTTAGATGAAGAGGAAGAAGAAGTTTATGAGTATGTAAATTTAAAATATAATTCGGAAACAGATTTGTATGAAGGTGTATTAAATACTTATTTTGATTTTGAGCAGGTTGGAACTTGGGAGATTGATATGATCCATTCAGGAGTTTTGGGCTTAATAGCATATAACTCTAACGTTCATGAGCCACTAGATAGCTCAGAGAGAGAAAGCATGGAAGAACTGAGCAGCGGTAACATTACGTTATTGGAGCCAGTAGTTGGTTGGAATTATTTCAAGGGATATGGAGAAACACAAGGACACTGGTATTATTTTGATGAGAAAAAATTGGAATTTGTGACAGGTTGGTTTAAGGAAAATGGAAAACAATACTACTTGAATGACAACGGAATGATGGTAACAGGTTGGGTACTAGTAGATGGCAAGTGGTATTACTTGAAAGAAAATGGATCTATGGTGACAGGCTGGACGTTAGTAAATGGTGAGTGGTATTACTTAAGTGCAGATGGAGCAATGAAAACAGGTTGGACGCTAGTAGATGGCAAGTGGTATTACCTGAAAGAAAGTGGCTCCATGATGAAAGGATGGGCGTTAGTAAACGGTCATTGGTATTACTTAAATGCAGAAGGCTCCATGGCGACAGATTGGATATTAGTAAATAATACATGGTACTATCTAAACGCTAGTGGTTCTATGGTGACCGGTTGGTTACAAAAAGATCGAAATTGGTATTACTTACACTCTAATGGTGCAATGGCAGTAGGAAAACATTTCATTGATGGTAAATGGTATGGTTTTAAAGAAAACGGTGCAATGATGTCTGACTGGAAGAATGGAAAAACAGGATGGAGAATAGAAAACGGTAAACTGTATTATTTAAACCAGAACGGTGTAAAAGTAACTGGGTGGCTACAAGATAGTGGAAAATGGTACTACTTTAATACAAAAGGTGAAGCGGTAATAGGTTCGATGTTCAATAATGGTAAGGGCTATTATTTGCAAAATGATGCTTCGATGGCAATAGGGTGGATTTCTCTTGAGGGTGAAAAGTATTATTTTGATGAAAATGGAGTAAGGGCAGCAGGTTGGAAAGAGATAGATGGTAAGTGGTATTCTTTCTTCCCACCTACTGGAAAAATGAGCAAAAATACGTGGGTTGATAGCAAATACTGGGTAGATGCAAACGGTGTATGGACAAAGACAAGATAACTGAATAGTAGATAAAAAATACAAACCTCATTAAAAAGGTTTGTATTTTTTATGAGAACTAACAGGAATGGGAAAAATATATAATAAAGTAAAGAAGGGATTTTGTATGGGGCATGATCTGGGTGAAGAGGATGCCTCTGTAACGCAGAATGGGTATACGTATGGTGATAATAATCCAGTGATGCTGACAAATCCAGATGGACAGGCACCTTGGCTTATTCCTGTAGCGATAAGTGGCTATAGTGCTTATAAAGGATACAAAGGCAAATCACGTGTTAATTAATTAAGGAAGTCTTATAAGCAAATACGTCATACATTAAATAAAAAACGTTAGAAAAGGATGAAAAGCTACATGAATAGTATTAATATACAGTCTATATTAGATAATTTATGGGGCGCTACCATTTTAGAGACACATATAGATTTGTTAAATGATAGTATTAAATTTACATTGCAGGTAATTGATAATGGAGTGATAAAAGATTATAAATTAGTATTGATAGAAGTGTCATCGTTTTATTATGTTAAAGATGATGAAAAGCGTAGATTTGCATTTTATGATAGAGAAAAAGTAGATTATTTAGAATTAACAACGATTTATTATGAAGATCCAAATCTGAGTGAAGTTAAATTGAGTTTACAAAATGAGAAAGAATGGAGTAGCAAATATTCCACAGGAGTAAATATTATAATAGAGATTTGGGATTCTATTTTGTTAGTTGAAGCAAAACAATTTTCTCTTAATGGTAAAGTGATTAATCTTAAAATGTAGTTGTTTTTTAGTATAGTTATTTCGTTCGGAGCTGGGTATCGTTTAGGGGCAAAAAATTACAAGCTTGCCAACACACCTTCGTCCAATAAAAAGCACTTAAAACAGGGAATGCAAAAAGCGGGAACAAAACTAGAATTAAAAACAATGTGATTTAACATTTTCTTTGAGCAATTAGAGTGTAGTATATAAATTTATAATGGAGAGTAAGCATCAAATGTATTAATATAAGAGGGTTTTGCAGCACCCTCTTATTAAAAAAGAAGAAGATGTACAATAAAAACTAACGAGCTGACTTCACAAATCAACTTTTTCCAATCCTTCTATGAACATGTTCCTTTATAAATTCCCCCTAAAAACTCAATATTAATCATTTGAATATTATACTATTAAATATCTACAATGTTATAGTTGTTTTTTTCCGCTTCCTTGTTACAATAGTAGTTAGATAACTATTAAACTAAAAAATTAATAAAAGGAGTACTAGGAAGAAATGTTTAAAAAAGCTGCAGCAATTGTCTTAACATCTAGTATAATTTCTATTCCTATAACAGGTTTAGCTGAAACTGTAACAACTTCTAATACAGCAACTGTAAATGTAAATGCTGTAAAACAATCTGGATGGGTCCAACAAAATGGGAAATGGTATTACTTCAATCCAGATGGCACTATAAAAAAAGGCTGGCTTCTTGATAATAATAAATGGTATTACTTAAATTCAAGCGGCATTATGCAAACTGGCTGGCTGTTTGATCAAGGGGTTTGGTATTATTTAAACGCTAGTGGAGCAATGCAAACTGGCTGGCTATTAGATCAAGGAGTTTGGTATTATTTAAATTCTAATGGTTCTATGAAAACGGGTTGGTTATTAGATCAAGGAGTTTGGTATTATTTAAACGCTAGCGGAACAATGCAAACGGGTTGGCTATTAAATCAAGGAGTTTGGTATTATTTAAATTCTAATGGTTCTATGAAAACTGGCTGGCTTCTTGATAATAATAAGTGGTATTACTTAAATTCAAGTGGCGGAATGAAAATTGGTTGGCTACAAGATGGAAACAACCGTTATTACCTTCAAAATGATGGATCAATGAAAATCGGATGGCTGCAAGTGAATAATACGTGGTATTATTTAAACGCTAGTGGAGCAATGCAAACGGGTTGGCTTTCAAATGGCGGCGCTTGGTACTATTTGAATTCTAACGGTACGATGAAAACTGGTTGGTCATTTATAGATGGAAGTTGGTACTATTTACAAAATAATGGTGCAATGAAGACGGACTGGCTACAAGATGGCGATACATGGTATTATTTGCAATCCAACGGTATGATGCAAACTGGAACTGCTTCAATCAATGGAACGACGTACCATTTCGACAAGAGCGGTGCTTGGATTCCTGAAAATAACATCACTGCTACCACATATTTAGATCTTGATTTAACGTACGCTTCAAATGTGACTGGTGCAGAAATTGATGCTAATATTAAAAAATATCATCCAGACAGCCCATTAATTGGACATGGGAATGACTTTGTTGAAGCTCAAGCTAAACATGGTGTCAATGCTCTTTATTTAGCTGCACACGCTATTTTAGAATCGGGATATGGTAAATCTGAAATTGCATATCGTAAACATAACCTATTCGGGTTACGTGCTTACGATGCTGATCCATTTAAGTATGCGAAATATTTACCAACTTTCGGTGATAGTATTTCTTATAACGCAAACTACGTAAGAGAAAAGTACTTAGAAAAAAACGGATCATACTTTAACGGACCAACATTAAAAGGCATGAATGTCATGTATTCAACAGATCAAGAGTGGTCTGCTAAAATCGTAAAAATAATGGAACGTATTAAACCTTTCCAGAAAAAAGATTATGTATATGCGAAAAAATTACCTAAAAATCCAAACTCTTTAAATGTCGACGCCCTATCAAGTGATATTCCATATAAAACATACTCACAAGGAACGACAAAAACTGTTAAACTAGCTACTTCCTATTACGTTGTACCATATCCATTTGATGGTACAATTAAAAGTCAGTCAGTTACGAAAAATGATCAAGGCACACTAGCAACGGGTACACCTGTATTTATTTATCGTGAAGATCCAAACGGATGGATTGAATTCTCACTCACAATGAATGGAAATAAATATTGGGTATTAAAAGCTGGATTAAATATGTAAATAAAACACCCCTTTTAGAAAAAGCTAAAAGGGGTATTTTATATGTTTTAAATTATTAATAGGTTTGATGAGGTTAAAGTTGCTGTGCGCAAATATATGCACTTGTATAACTATCAAAGATTTCAAAAAAATTAAGCAGCCTGAGTCCATATAAATATAGAACTCAGGTTGCTTAGTTGCGCTTTTTTAATACGGGGGCATTTCACAATGAACGCCCTCCTCTTATTTTATAAAACCCAAAACTAACAAGTGTAGAAATACAAGAGAACAGCAGTGCCACACTAGAAAATGCAATGAGATACATATTATATTTCATTACTTTCCCAATGAGTTGGTTACTGTCGTACTGAAAAAGTTCTGCTATTATATTAAATAAAAACAATACGATAAACATGACGATGACACCGTCAATGGATCCTTTAATGTCTGGTTTACTTAAAGCGATATGTGCAGAAATACAAATAGCGATAAATAAAAATAACCAAAAGGAAGGGTTCAATAAATTGTTTATTGTAAATAAGCTTTTCAATAATACGAACGTCGACAAGAGCATGTTTTGAACCATTTCTAAAGTAATAGAAGTAGATGCAATCGTCTTTTCGAGAGTTGTATTAAATAAAAAATATGAATCTGGTACGAAATAGCGCATGAAAAGGATTAATGCAGTAATACCAGAAATAATAGGGCCAATTCCAATGAAGAAATTCCCAATTCGTTGATATACACTTTTTTGATTGTATTGATGTTGTACGTAACCTAACGCACCTTGGCTCGTATCTGTTGGGAAGAACTGCGTTGCTACAATTTTATGACGAAATAGTACGCACATAATGGCATGTCCAAGTTCATGAATAGGAACACCAATCCACGCAGTCAAAAGAAATCCTTTTCTTCCGAAAGCCCTCGACCAATACATTCGTGTGAGAGATTCTAAATAACCTAATAGAAATCCGATTACAATGATGACTCCAATTAAAGAAAATAACTGGATCACGCTTGTAAGGAGTATTTGAAAAATTGAGTTTACAAATTCCATTGCCTTTCATCCAATCTGTTTAAAGTTTCACTTTAGTTGCTCTGTTTCATAATAGCATTATTTTTCTAGATTACTAGTCTATATATTTTCTTTCAAAAGCAGGATTTCATAATCTGTTTCTTGTAGTCATGTTTTATGTCCAAAGTCATATATTGAACTTGTAACATCCTATAAGATATATGCTTAAGGAGGGATGAGAGCGTGAAATGTCCAGCATGTCATACAGAAAATGCAGTAGAAGCAAAGTTTTGCGGGAATTGTGGACATTCGTTAACCGAAGAAGTAGTAGCAAGTGGTGTCCAAGAAGAAAATCAGCAATCATCGCATGCAGAGCAAGCGAAGGAAACTCGTCCAAATGAAACGGTAGAGCAAGCAAAGCGGTTTACGAGTGGCTATTTTCGGTTTTTTAAACAGGCATTTCAAGCACCGACAGCGATTATGCAAAGTGGCAATGTCGAAGTGCGAAATGGAATTGTCAGTCTTGTTCTTATTTGTTTTTTAGGAGCATGTATTTTTTATAGAATGATGAGTGCTGGTGCAGCTGTTACGAGAACGCTAGTGCCAGAAGTATATACTCCTACATTTTTTGGAGAATCTGTAACGGTATTTTTCTTTTTATTAATTTTAACTTTGTTTGTTGGATTCATTATTTTTATAAGTGGTAAGATGATGAAATCCTCTTTTTCGTTTCTTGAAGTATTCGGCATATGGGGAACGATAGCAACGCCGGTTATTGCTATATTAGTTCTTACTTTTCTTTTTAGTTTCTTATTAATCTTTTTCTTACCGATATTATTATCGTTAGCTACAACTTATATAGGGATTAGTATAATTGTAGCCATATTAAAATTAGATAATGGCGGATTAGATCTTGTTTACACACTTCTTATCGCAAATGTTTTCATTGGAATCGTAACATTTATTGTACTTTGGTCTTACATTAGCACTGTAATTCAAGCCTTTACACAGGGATTAACTGGCTTCTAATGCAAAGGTGGTTGAATGGATGAATGTATGTACAAAGTGTGGAACGCAGTTTGTAGATGGTGTGCAATTTTGTCAAAACTGCGGTACAAAGAGAGAAATTCCAGTAGTGAAGAAGAAAATGGGGAGCGGTACAAAAATTGGCATTACACTTTTAGCACTACTTGTTATAGCGATTGTTGGATTGTATTTGTATGGATCATCGTATTATGCGCAGGTGGCACAAGTAGACCGGATGATTACGATTTTACAAGAGAGAGACGGAGAAAAATTAGCTGAGATTGTTACGACAGATGACCCATCGGTTATTGTAACGAGAGAGAGTTTCAAGCCTCTATTTTCATATATAAAAGAAAATCCGTCTTACGTGAATGAATTGAAACAATATTTAAAGCAAGGTGAAAAGCAAGGGGACGGAATTGAAAGAGCGGATTTTTCTTTAACGAAAGACGGGAAACATTACTTTATATTTGATCGGTATAAATTGAAGGCAAGGACGTATTATACGACTTTGCTTTCAAATGAAAAAGGTGCATCTTTAAAAATGAACGGAAAAGAAATCGATAAGACAGAAGACAAAAATTTTCAGAAGCAATATGGACCGTTTCTTCCAGGAGCTCAAGTGTTTCAAGTGGAATATAAAAATGACTATGTAAAACTATCACGCGAGGAAAAAGTTGTACTTATGAAACAAAGTCAAAATAATGTAACGATAGATTTAACGTTGCAAGGGCAATATATTACAGTTCAAACGAACGCGCCTGGTGCGACATTATATGTGAATCAAAAGCCAGTTACCGCATTGACCGGAGAAGAAATTACGTGGGGTCCCGTAGCAACTGATGGAAGTGCGACGATTTATTTAGAACGCAATGGAGACAGCGGAAGGGAAACGACAAAAGTAGAAACGGTAACAGCACTTTCGGCTTATAACCTTCCATTCGAAAAGAAAAGCGTAGAAAAAACAGTCGTTTACAATGTTACTCCGCCACCTACGACTGGGTATGTATATAATGGTTTTATCTTCCCTGATAGTGATATTCGAAAATTAACGAATGCAGATTTAACGTATGTAACGAAAGAACAGTTGAAAATTGCTAGAAACGAAATATATGCAAGACATGGAAACATATTTCAAACGAAAGATATGCAAGCGTATTTTTCAAAACAGTCTTGGTACAGAGAAAATCCGTATTTTACAGGGAATTTAACGGATATTGAAGCTTATAATGTTGAATTGATCAAATCAAGAGAATAGAGTGCATAAAAAAGGTACAGTGTATATTACTGTACCTTCTCTATGGTTGTTTAGCTGGACCAGGATCTCTTGAGAAAAAGATGTGAAAGAGGAATGTGACTTTACTTGCTCCTCCTGATGTACTAGCTTGCACATCAGATAATGCACTAGATGTTAAAACACCTTCAGAACGAGGCGGTACGACTATTTTGAGGGCATCATCTGATTCTGATGATGCAGTAACTGTTATTGTATCATCAGATAAGTTCAAAATTTTAACAGTACCGATTGGTAAGATGGACTTGCCAGCGTGTGATGCTGAAGCGAAGCGAGAGCCTTTCCAAATAGTTTGAGCGAAAGTCTCATCATTAGATAACCAAGCGCGAGCACTATAAAGTGTTGCGTTAATAGAAAATTCTTGGTCAAGCGACAAGGCGGCTTTCGGTTCTTGCGGTTCCTCTGGAAGCTGGGCGAGAAGGCCTGCGCACATGTATGTTTCACCTACTTTCAATAGTAACTGTTATAGCATATTAAACATGTTGTTTATAAGACACGACGGTTACCTATTCAGGCATAGGTTTGTGCACTAAATTTGTAGATGAAATATTATTTCTTTACAATGGGAATAGGTGTTATTTCTGTAAAATATGGAAAATGTAAAGAGTAGGTAAAAAAGAAGGAGTGGTAAAGTGAACTATGTCATTATTGGCGGAGATGCAGCTGGGATGAGTGCAGCCATGCAAATTGTAAGAAACGATGAAACTGCAAACGTTGTGACGTTAGAAAAAGGTGAAATCTATTCATACGCTCAGTGCGGATTACCGTATGTTATTAGTGGTGCTATTGCTTCGACGGAAAAATTAATTGCACGTAACGTGAAGACGTTTCGTGATAAGTACGGAATTGATGCGAAAGTGCGACATGAAGTAACGAAAGTAGATACGGAAAAGAAAATTGTGTACGCAAAGCATACGGAGACGAAAGATGTTTTTGAATTTACGTATGACCGTTTATTAATTGCGACGGGAGTGCGTCCTGTTATGCCAGAATGGGAAGGACGAGAGTTACAAGGCATTCATCTTTTAAAAACAATTCCAGATGCTGAGCGTATATTAAAAACGTTAGAAACGAACAAAGTTGAAGACGTAACAATTATTGGCGGTGGTGCGATTGGACTGGAGATGGCAGAAACATTCGTTGAACTCGGTAAAAAAGTGAGGATGATTGAGCGAAATGATCATATCGGTACGATTTATGATGCAGATATGGCGGAATATATACATAAAGAAGCGGATAAACATCATATTGAAATTGTAACGAATGAAAATGTAAAAGCGTTTAGAGGAAAAGAGCGAGTAGAGGAGATTGAAACGGATAAAGGTACGTATAAAGCAGATCTTGTTTTAGTATCTGTCGGAGTAAAGCCAAATACTGATTTTCTTGAAGGAACCAATATACGTACAAATTATAAAGGGGCAATTGAAGTAAATGCATATATGCAAACGAATGTGCAAGACGTATATGCTGCTGGTGATTGCGCGACACATTATCACGTTATAAAAGAAATTCATGATCATATTCCAATTGGAACGACTGCCAATAAACAAGGACGACTTGCTGGACTCAATATGGTTGATAAACGAAGATCATTTAAAGGTACGTTAGGTACAGGCATTATTAAATTTATGGATTTGACACTCGCGAGAACAGGCTTAAATGAAAAAGAAGCGAAAGGGCTCAATATCCCGTATAAAACAGTTAAAGTAGATTCAACAAATATGGCGGGCTATTATCCAAGTGCGAAACCACTTCACTTAAAATTGCTATATCGCTCCGATACGAAGCAATTGTTGGGTGGACAAGTAATTGGGGAAGAAGGTGTAGATAAGCGTATTGATGTGATTGCAATGGCGCTTTTCAATAAAATGAGCATTCACGATTTAGAAGACGTCGACTTAAGTTATGCACCACCATATAACAGCGTTTGGGATCCAATTCAGCAAGCAGCAAGGAGAGCGGAGTAGCACTTTTAAAGTGCTACTTTTTTTGTAAAGGGAAGTAATTTTTTTTATTGAATAATAAAGAGGGGGAAATAGTTACATATAGAAAAGGGGATTTTTAAAAATGGTTGTAGCACTTCAAAGAATTCAAGAATCAGAAAAAGAAATATTACGTAATTTGTACGTATTATACCTTCATGACCTTTCTAAGTTCACTATGAATATAACTATCGGAGCGGATGGTTTTTTTGAATACGAAGATTTGCACATGTTTTGGAAAAATGACGGAATCACTCCGTATTTTATAAAGGTTGATCATAGTATTGTAGGATTTTTATTACTATTAGAACGTCCATTTTTGAAGAAAGAAAACGATTTTTGTATGAATGACATTTTCATATTGAATCAATATAGGGGAAAAGGAATCGGTAAACAAGTTATTGAAAATTTACTAGAAGAGAAACGAGGACAGTATTTCGTTATCGAACTTCTAAAAAATGTACCGGCAGTTTCGTTTTGGAAGAAAGTATATAGAGAGTTAAACATTGAATTTGATGAACGAAAACAAATGATTGTTGATGATGAATGCCTCGTTCAAACGTTTAAAATATAATGAAATAAGTGTTCCTAGTATATTACTTTGAAATTTAGCTTTATCCCGCTATTTGTGGGAGTCGGGTTGCTCGTAAACGCCCGATTGGTGAGGGCTGATAATCAGTGGGGGATGAACAGCCCTCCTACCGATTAAAGTTTCACTTTATTTTGAATATAAGGTTCACCCTTGAAAACAAAGTACGTATCGCTTATATTGTCATATAGTATTTGTTTTTTAACAAAGCAATGAACGAACCAGGGGGCGCAGTATGGCAATTAACATGAAAACAATCGAGGAATGGATTGCGGAATCAAACGCAAGACAGGAAGAAGATTTTGGACACGTTGTTGAAGAGATGAAAGAAGTATGTGTCGGACTTGATAATGCGACATTAATTTATACGAAAAATGTATTTTGCTTCGGTAAGAAAGTAGAAGTATTGTTTTTCTTCCAAGACCATGTCGTTATCGGACAAGAAAAAGACGAATATGTTGAGATTGAAAAATTAAAGTATGATGCCATTACAAATAGTAATTTAAAAACAAATGACAAAAATACAACGTTAGAATTAAAGTTTGCTAACGGACAAACTATCAATTTAGATAGTTTAAATGATAACTATGGTACGAAAAATTGGTTATTTGCAAGACAAATTAAGAGTATCTTTAAAGTAATCTAGTAAAAAGCACGCCGGTGGACGGCGTGCTTTTAATTATGCAAAGACCCTTTTAACCAATTCCGCGCTCGATACGCCCCAACAGGAATTTGAATAAGTGATGTTTCATTTCCACCATCAATCCCGTACAATTGATCACAAGAATTTGTATCAAAACTTAGTAACGGATGACCACCCATCCCCATAGCGGTCGCAGCGAAAACGAGTTTATGAACGAGTATACCAGCTTCCATTTGGTGAATGCGATATCCTCTATAGCCTAATGCACGTGTGTAGTAATCCTTCTTTCCAACTACATGTAAGCAAAGTGGTACTTGAAAAAGGTTTACGTTATCCATCGTCATACTAGACTGAAGGGGGTAACGAAGGTCTCCATACCGAATTGGGTGTATGGAATGTGTTTTACTGTTATAAGCATAAGCCCCGTTTTCAATAGTTTTTACGTTATAAAAACATCCATATAAGGAGACGCGTGCATTTTCATTTATATACTTGCCATCAAGGTCGTTGTAATAGGGGAAGGAGAGACTCGCTTCTTGTAGTAAAGTAGCGAGCTCAGCTGCATCCCATTTCGTTAAAGTAAAGTCATCGTTAGGGGAGTACCGTTCTTTACAAAGTTGTAAGAAATTATACGATAAACGCTCTACTTTCGGTAGCTGTACAGTGTGCGCATGATGTTGATAGTACTCTTCATGAGCTAGTGTTTGGAAGTGTTCTGTCGATTCAATCATAGATGCTTCATTTATTTTTGTTATCATTGGATATCCTTCCACATGTTTGGAACGAATGAAATGCTCATGTGCTAAAGGTGGAATTTGCTGCAATAAGTCATGAGAAGTAACGGTTTTATTTTTACGATAATCATCGTGGAACCAATCTATATTCGGTTCTGTACTTAAAGGAATAACAGCATACACACTTTCTTCTCCTTCGGTCAGTCCGAGTAAATGATTGATTGCACGGTCTAGAAATTGAAAGTATATGCCATTTTTGTAACCGAACTGTTTCGCACATTCGAGTAATTGACCGATGAGAACGCCGCTATCTAATCCTTGCAGACGATACGAAAAGTTATTGTATTTAAAAAAGTTTTTCCAAAACATAGTGGATACAAATGCAGCACCAAAGCAAGAATGTATGTTACAGCGATTGCCGAGTGTGTCTGTAAGATAAGAATCGAAATTTCCTTCGCGAAGTAAGATAAGTCGGTGATGCGCAGCGTCATAATGGTAAATGCCGTCTGGATAATGATCCAATTTTAAATATATATACAATTCATTTGGGTATAAAGCACCACCTGAAGGGATAGACCTCCGGAATAAATTTCTTTCGCTATTGAGCTGACATAATTGGGTTATACCAAATGAATACAAAAGGTAAGCACCAATCTCATCCAAAGTAGGTGTAGTAGAAGAGTTCGGCAAAGATATTGGGATTTCTGAAGAGAGAGGGATGACAGGTACATTTCGATATAACTTATAAGGAAGCGGTGCGTCTTCCCAGTTCACCTCATGATTCGGCATAATTTCATCAATAGTGAAATGGAGATGATGTAAAAAAGTATCTAGCTGCATGAAATCCCCCCTTTACTATGGAAATGGATGAGGATGTGGATTTAATTGTTCGTTTGTTAAAGGCTCAGCCCTATATCCAAGTGTCATCGGTACAGTGTACACTCTATCCAGTCCGGTAACACGAGTGAGATGGTGACCGAACGTCATCGGTAGCATGCCTGGGATCATGACTTTTACACAATGTAATCCGTTCTGCTCTATAAGGGGGACGGTTTGATCTACAACGATTACTTCGAGCCCAGATTGATGCAAACGATTTAAAAGTTGATGAAGATCAGATGTCAAATCCATATCAAACGATTGTAATGCATTCATTTCTTGGAACGATTGCACCGGAGCATCGTCACGTAAAAGGAAATGAAGACGTTCTTCCGTTTCTTTTAATCCGTACAGCATACTATGGTCTTCCATTTTATTAACGAGATAAGGATCTTGTAAGCATTTTTCGTAGTACTCTCTTTTTTGCTCGAGCTCATCATCTGCTATTAGTAACATGCCTGCTATTTCGTGAATTGCACTTTTTATAGCTCGAATAGGATCTAAATGAGAGCCCCCTGCACAAACAACGTTCATTCCATTTGCACGCGTATTTTTCGCAATTACCCATAAACTCGGGATGCCGTGTTCCATCGTCGCGTTAAAAACGTGTAATTCATACCCGGTAATCGTGCGTAACCGCTGAATCATTAATTGTAATTCCGTATCGTTTGCTGAGCTAAGATCAAGGCGGGGCAGAGGTAATTCAGCATACCAAGTGAGCAAGAAGGCATCACGCTCTACAATTTCTAAAATGCCGTGAAAAATTGCTTCTTCTAAACTACCACCAATTGCACAACCATTGGATGTTTCATATACGAAAGCATCCCGATGACCGAGGCTATAATAAGCGATTGATTCTGGAACTAAAAGTGGCTTGTTTTGTGATAAAGAATAGCCCCATACCCAGTTTTGTTCATAGTCAGGATCAAACGACTTAAACGGAAAACTATCACGATTATAATGTTCATTTGCATGTACACCGAGTGTGAGGGGATTCAGTGCATGATCCTCTAAATCATGAAAACTACCATGCACATTTGTCTTTTTTCCTCGAGGTGACATACCACAATATCGTTCTAAACCTTCTAAAATAGCAGTTGCTTCACTCAGTGCAAATGAATGGGTTCGACCTGCAACACCTTCATTCCCAAACATTAACGGCATGTTTATAATGACGTCAGCGAATGGTAATAAAGAATGCTGCATTTTTCCATTCAACATACCAACCCGGTAATCTAAATAGTCTCTCGTTAAAAATGTATTTAGTTCATGAATAGAACGACAGCGATACGTTTCAGCACTTGTTTTTAAGCTCGGTTGTAAAGAAATCTGTGCCGCATCCGCAGTATCAGCAGGTAAATTACTACATATAGGACAGAGAGGATCTGGAAGAAAAGAATGCCGCGTACATTGCAGTGTTTGTAAGTTTAGTAAAATGAGTTCATTTTCTAAAGAAGAATGTCCGTGAGCTAATATTTTCTCCGTTTCAGCATGAATGAGCTGGCACATTTGCAGAATGCCATTTTGGGTGGCGCGTACATCACGCCTCGTTACGTGCTCTGATTTCAACGCATATTTCCGCTGTAATTCCCACATTTCTTGTTGATCAAATCCGGCGATAAAGCGTCGTCCATCGGCACAATGGGTGCATCCCGTTGCAAGAGGATGAATATAAGGTCCAATAACACCTTCACCAAATGAAGTAAACGCACGTAGCCACGGAATATGATTGGAACGAAAAACAAGCTCAGCATCATGATGAATAGTAGAAGGAGAGCCGTCATGTAATACGAGAGCGAGGTTGATATTTTCAGGGAGTTCGTCTGTAATTGTATGTTGGCGAATGATGGAATATTGTTTGCGTAATTGATCATGTACATAGTCTGCAAGTAGGCCATCTCCTATAAGCAATATATGTTGAGTCATAGACCGTCCTCCTTTGCAATTAATACCCCGTACACACCATCTAAATTTTCTTTCAAAAATGATTCAATCGCTAAATCAAACACGAATGGATAAAAATTATGTTCTCCTAAATGCTGCAAGGCAAGCTGTAAAGATTGCACATCTGGAATCTCTTCGTCCGCTTGTATTTCTATTCGAAAAGAATCAGTGTCATATAAAATAATAGATGATTCAGGCAAAACAGTAGCTCTGTATGGAGTTTCTTCATTTTGAATGTGAAGAAGAGATAGTTGTAGTGCGTTACGTAACGCTAACGTCATATTAATACTGGATGCGCCATACCATCTATCATTTACACCGACCCAAACGACTGGAAAACTAAGAATCTCTTCACTCATTGCTATTTTAGGTGCTTCATGAATTGTAGAGAGAGCATCGTAATAAAACTTACAATGTGTATCATGAATTTCAGCTAGGTCGATCGTTGTAATTTCTTCTAGCATATGTGATTGCCGCTCATATAGTTTATTGTTTAAATGTTGTTGTAGTGCCCGGTATACACCTTCTGTCATCGTTTCCCCAGCACCAATACCGATATCGTTATGTTCAGGAATAAGGCGATGAATGATTTCAGCTACATATGTTTCAATTCCTGTTAAACCAGCTTCACGGCGAGCTTCATTATGAGTCAAACTAGCGCAAGTCATAAGAGGCAGGAGGGAAGCGGGACCATCGGATAGTGGTGTAGCTACTTGAATATTGCATTGTGATAACGGTAGTTGATATGAATTTTGTTCATCCCACACATGGAATATACCAGCTTCTTTAGAAGTTAATGAGTCGAAAAAACGGAACAATTCAGTTGAAGTACGTTGGTTGGACCGCTGCGCAAGTTTTTCGGTAAGATTTTCTATTGTATCAATTGTAAAACTTTCATCAGTTGCGAGAGGATGTTTTATAAAAGGATGCCATGTCCCTTCGAGTGTTTCACAGTTTAATAAAAAGAATTGTGGCTCTTTTTCTCGATATGAATCATCAGCGACGTGTTTAAATAATTCAAAAACAATTATATTTGCTAACATTGCGCCAGTAATTGGTGAAAAAGGAGCTGATGCATTTTCATTTTGCAAAGTAGTTTCATGTAGCCGATGCCAAGCTGATTCCCAGCATTCTTCACGATCAGCTGTTACGACAGGACCAGCCAAACCGAATGTTGATAAACAAATGGCGGGTATGAAGTTCTTTCCTACTTCCTTGCAAATCGTGTGAACTGTTCTTAAGCCTTCAATGTCTCCATTTTGAGAAACGTATAAAATCCAGTCAAAGGGTTCGAACACTTCATGCAGGGGGCGGTCAATTGTAGTATCTATTTCTTGAACAAGTACATTGTCATCAACTTCATATGCACGTTCTACTAGTTCATGAATTCGGTCGTAATTTGTTTCCATATAATCTGTGACAAGGTAATGAAATGTAGGTAATCCGGATTCTAGTAAAGAAGAAACTAAGGAAGTAAGCATATCCCCAGAACCAAGTATAAGGACATTTGCTGCGCGGTACGTCTGGAATTTTAAAGCACCTGAATGAGAATCAGCTTCTAGAAATTCAATTTGCGAAGCATACCTATCGAGTAATGCACTGTTTAATTCATGAGGTGCATCTTGACTTACATCACGAACAAAACCATTTTCATATAAAATCTCTCCAATTTCAAATACACGATGTTGATAGGGGAGAGGGAGACCATCGGTTATTTCTGCTAAAGAATGATCACCATTAAACATAGGCATTAATTTTTCAATCCAGTTATAAATTCCATCACCGTCCATGCGGAATGAACTGGCGTTATTTCGAAAATAGACACCCCCGTTTGAGTCGGGGAGGAAGAAAGTATCCTTATTTGCTTTAAGCTTTGCATGAGCTGGAAGGTTATTCATTTTAATCCTCCTTACGTTTTAGGCATACATTATTAGCTTATGTCATGAAATTTGTCCCGTATGAACGCAATAAAAAAAGGCTGTAGAATGATTTATTCTACAGCCTCTAATAGACTATTAGTCTATCAACCTTCTAATAATAATGATTTTGGATCTTCAAGCATATCTTTAACAGCAACAAGGAAGCTAACTGCTTCTTTACCATCAACAATACGGTGATCGTAAGATAGTGCAAGGTACATCATTGGACGGTTTTCCATACGTTCTGCATCAATTGCAACTGGTCTTACTTGGATTTTGTGCATTCCTAAAATACCTACTTGTGGGCTGTTTAGGATTGGTGTTGACATTAGAGAACCGAATACACCACCGTTTGTAATTGTAAATGTACCACCTTGTAGCTCTTTTAATGAAAGTTTATTATCACGTGCTTTCATACCTAAATTACGAATTTCGCTTTCGATTTCAGCGAAGTTTAATTGGTTAGCATCGCGTACAACTGGAACAACTAATCCATCTGGAGCTGCTACTGCAATACCGATATCATAGAATTTTTTAATGATAAGCTCGTCGCCTTGAATTTCAGCATTTAATAATGGGAATTGTTTTAATGCTGCAACAACTGCTTTTGTGAAGAATGACATAAAGCCAAGACGTACATCATGTTTTTTCTCGAAAGCATCTTTACGCTCTTTACGTAATTCCATGATTGCACTCATATCAACTTCGTTAAATGTTGTTAACATTGCAGATGTTTGTTGTACTTCTACAAGACGTTTTGCAATTGTTTGACGGCGGCGGGACATTTTCACGCGCTCAACTGGTTTTTCAAATTCCGTTTTTGCAACTGGAGCAGGAGCTGGACTTTTTGGAGCAGCTGGTGCTTCTTTTGGTGCTGCAGCATGAGCTTGTACATCATGTGGTCTCACACGTCCAAGTGGATCTGTGCTACGTACGTCGTTTAAGTCGATTCCTAATTCACGAGCCATTTTTCTAGCAGCTGGTGATGCGATAGGACGGTTCGTATTTGGTAAACCTTGTAGAGCCGTAGCTTGTTCAGCAGTTGGAGTAGCAGCTTTCGGTGCTTCAGCTGTTTCTTGTTTTGGTTGCTCAGCCACTGGTGCAGGTGTACTTACTGCCACTTGTGCGCCATTTGCATCTAAAATTGCGATAGTTGCGCCAACTTCAACTGTATCCCCAGGCTCGCCTAGTAACTTTGATACAATACCTGAATCTTCTGCAATGATTTCTACATTGACTTTATCAGTTTCAAGCTCAACAACGCTGCCACCTTTCTCAACTTTGTCACCTACGTTGATAAGCCATTGTGAAATAGTTCCTTCTGTAATAGATTCTGCAAGCTCAGGTACTTTAATTTCGATCATTTTAAATGTCCTCCCCTTATTTGCCTAACGGTGTGTTTTGTCTTCTTTAATCTTCGGTACTCTCCATTTGTTAGCTCGACTTGGGCAGAATATCTGCCCAAGTCGAGCCGGGAAAAATTCATTGTTACTTTTAGTTGCTATAAACTTCAATTTCTTGTTTATCTTGACGGAAGTTATACTTCACATCTAAAGCGTGCGCCACAATTAGTTCTTGCTCAGCTTTGTGAGCGAACGGATCGCCACCAGATGGGCTAGAACGATCTGGGCGTCCAATGTAACCTGTTTTCACTGTATCTCCAGCTAGTTCGAACAGAATTGGAGCCATGTAATGCCATGCACCCATATTACGAGGTTCTTCTTGAACCCAAATAATTTCTTCTAAGTTTTTAAAGCGTTTCATAATAGATTGAACTTTTTCAGCAGGGAATGGATACAACTGTTCAATGCGAACGACATGAACTTCATCTAAGTTGTATTCATGTTTACCAGACTCGATTTCCGCTGCTAAGTCAATCGCCATTTTACCTGTACTTAAAACAAGACGTTTAACTTTATTTGGTTTCATGCCAAGGTTTTCTTGTTCTAAAGCAGGTTGGAAACGTCCTTCGCTTAACTGACTAGCAGTTGAAAGCGTAAGTGGGTGACGTAATAAACTCTTCGGCGTCATAAGTACTAAAGGTCGAACAGCTTCTGTTCCTAAAATAGATGCTTGACGACGCAAGATATGGAAGTACTGTGCTGCGCTCGTTAAGTTTGCAACTGTCCAGTTGTTTTCAGCAGCTAACTGTAAGAAACGCTCTGGACGTGCACTAGAATGCTCTGGTCCTTGACCTTCATAACCGTGTGGTAATAGAAGAACTAAACCAGATTTTTGACCCCATTTTGCTCTTCCAGCTGAAACGTATTGATCAAATAATGCTTGCGCAGTATTTGAGAAGTCACCATATTGCGCTTCCCACATAACAAGAGTTTCTGGAGCAAATACGTTATAACCATACTCGTAACCAACAACAGCAGCTTCTGATAACGGACTGTTATGAACAGAGAATGAAGCGTTAATGTTTGGTAAGCGATGTAATGGTGAATATGTTTCATTTGTATCAGTATCGTGTAATACGATGTGACGATGCGCGAATGTACCACGCTGTGAATCTTGACCAGTTAAACGAATTGGCGTACCTTCTTGTAAAATAGAAGCGAATGCTAATGACTCAGCAAGTGCCCATTCAATTTTACCGTTCTCTTCAAGAGCATCTTTACGGCGTTCAAGAATTTTCTTCACCTTCGGATATACGTTAAAGCCTTCTGGCCAAGATAATAGACCTTCATTCATTGCACGAAGTGAGTCAAGTTCAACACCAGTATCAATTGGCTGAATGCCTTTTGCAACAACATCTGGTACTTTAACGTGAATTGTTGCATCGCTCGTATCAGCTGGTGGTACTTGTGCATAATCAGATTTTAATTGTTCTTGTATAAATTGAGTAATTGTTTCAACCTCATCTGCATTTAGAACACCAGCAGCTTGTAATTGATCTGCATAAATTGCTCTTACAGTTGGGTGATTTTTAATTTTTTTGTACACTTGTGGTTGCGTAACTGCTGGGTCATCCATTTCGTTATGACCGTAGCGACGGTAACCAATTAAATCGATTAAGAAGTCTTTTTTGAACAACGTACGATATTGAATCGCCAGGTTAGCAGCAGCAAGACAAGCTTCTGGATCATCAGCGTTCACGTGAACAATCGGAATATCAAAACCTTTTGCAAGGTCGCTTGAATATTTCGTAGAACGAGAATCATAGCTATCAGTCGTAAAACCAACTGCATTGTTTGCGATAACATGAATTGTTCCGCCCGTTTGATACGCGTTCAATCTGCTTAAGTTTAGTGTCTCAGATACAATACCTTGACCAGGGAATGCAGCGTCACCATGAACTAAAACTACGAATGATTTAGAAGTATCTTGTTCTGGAAGACCAGACTTTTTACGATTTTCTTGAGCCGCACGTGCGAAACCTTCCACAACAGGATTAACGAACTCAAGGTGACTCGGGTTATTTGCTAATGTAACGCGAGTGCTAACTTCTTCATTCCCAACGACTTGTTCTCTACCTAAATGGTATTTCACGTCGCCAGTCCAGCCAGCATTTGCCACTGCGCCTTCTATTTTTGCATGTTTGAATTCAGCAAACATGTGAGTATATGGTTTTTCTAATACGTGAGCAAGTACGCTTAGACGACCGCGGTGAGCCATACCAATCATGACATCTTCAACGCCGCCCTTAGCACCTTCTAGCACAATTTCATCTAGAACTGGTACAAGCATATCAACGCCCTCGATAGAGAAACGCTTTTGCCCAACGAATGTTTTATGCAAGAATTGCTCGAAACCTTCAACAGCTGTTAAACGTTTTAAAAGAGCAGTTCGTTTTTTATTTGATAATGGTTGACGCAATGAATTTGATTCCACCATTTGATGCAACCACGCGCGTTCTTCACTATCTTGTATATGTGAGAATTCATAAGCTAAAGATTTTGTATAAACGTCTTTTAATCTATGAATTACATCAAGTGCAGTGTGAATACCCTCTGGTGCATCTTGCCATACTGTTTTAGCTGGAATCGCTTTCAAGTCAGCATCGCTCAATTCGTTCATTGCTTTCTCAAGAAGAGATTGTCCGTTTGCAGCATCTTCCATCGGGTTGATGTGAGCCAACGTATGCCCGAAAGAACGAATCTGTTCAACAAGTTGAACGACTTTAAGAATTTTTTCAATGTTACCTGTGTTTTGAGGAGAAAAATGTGTTGCTGTGTTGTCCCCTGTTACGACATCATCTTGAAACGAAGGAGCTCCAAAAATTTCAAAAAGCTCTTGTAATTCCGGATCAACAGAACCTGCTCCAGTTACGTAAAGATCATACTGTTCAATAACATAACCAAGGTTCGGACCATGGAACTTGGCCCAAGGGTTTGTCGTTGTATTCTTCCTCGTCATTTGTTTAAACCTCCCAATGCATATAATCCTTTTCCTATACAAAAGGTGCATTTTGCTCTTTTTCAATAATTGATGAACTAATAATTAATGTAAATGTTGTCTTTACTCTTATGTTATTACAATAATTTACATAATACCAAACACTATTACTTATCTGTTTTGTAAAAAAACATTCACAATAACTTATCACCCAAGTTAATCTTTCATGTTATAAAGTAATTTTACAGAAAAATGGAGTGGATATATTTGGTATACCTACACTAACAACTATAATTGTTGCATTTACATATAGGTATAATAGTTAGAATGTTTCGATAAAATAAAGTTCGAATTATGTATATTGAAATAATAAGCGCTTTCATTGATATTATACAACAATATAACGGAATATAGTATAAAAAATAAAAAATTATGAATTTAGAGTAAACTTTATTTCGGTAGTGTTAAATATTGAAAGGAAAACGAAGGATTTCTACAAAAAAAGTGGCTAAACATAAAAAATGCTTCATAAACCGTTAGTTTCTATTAATATGCCGAAAAATACCGTAAAACAAATAACGCATTTCATCCAATAAAGCGGCAAATGAAATATTTTAAAAGGATAAAACAAATATGGAGATATTAAATTTTTATAAAAATGGAGAAGGGATATAGTAACGGATATATACATTGTTCCATGTTGCATTACAAAATAGACGTGCTGAAATTGAAAAAGTTTCTTCTATAATAAAGTGAAACTTTAATCAGTGTGGGGTTTGTCCATCCACCACTGATTATTAGTCTTCACCAATCGGGCAGTTATTTCCCACCTAAATTCCTCGCATTCACTGAATTTTGAGGTGGGAGTCTTACTGCCTGCTAATACGGGATAAATAGCGTGAAACAAACTGAAATATATGTAAAGGAAACTTGACGTAAAGTTTCCTTTACATATATACTCGATATAAGGGAGGAGGGAGAAATTTCCTTGGAAAATAAAATGGTCGAATATCGAAAAAAATTTGGACTATCTCAAGAAAAATTGGCTGAGAAACTTGGAGTTTCCAGACAAACCATCATTTCAATTGAAAAAGGGAAATATGATCCATCACTTCCATTAGCATTTGAAATAGCGAAAACATTTCAAACAACGATAGAACATGTATTTATTTATGAAGGAAAAGAAGAGGGGGAGAAAGGATGAATGATTCACAAAAGTACTTTGTTATTATGGGAATTATCTTTTTAATTATGAGTGGATTTATGATACTAGCAGGTATAATGACACATTCAGCACCACCAAGTCCTACTTATACGTTACTAGCAATGATGATTATGTGTTTCTGCTTAAGTTACTTACACCCGCAATTTAAAGAAAAAGATGAGCGAATGAAACTCATTCGTTATAAAGGGATGTTCTTCAGTTTTTTTGCATTAACAGCGTATTATCTCCTTTTCTCTATCGGCTTAAATTTAAAAGTAATGACACTATCTGCGGTTGAACTATTAAATATACTTATGGCACTTACAATGAGTACCGTCTTTATCTCATTTGTTGTTTTGGCAAAAAGATATTAAGATGGAAGAGAGAAAGGAAGATTAACATATGCAAATGATGTATGCTTTTGGTATGGGGATCGTTTTATTTTTAGCGGTGTTCCTATTCATTCGTAAAGACGTTCAAGGCGGGACGTTAACGAAACGAGGATTTTATAAAATGATTGGCTGTTTAGTTGTTATGTTTATAGCGATCATCGTAATGATTGTATTAATTACTCAATCATTATAAATTTTAAAAATGAAACCTTACTTTTTGTAAGGTTTTTCTTTTTGTATAAAAACCTAAAAATTACCACAAAAACCATTTACTACATGGAAGCTATATTGTATAATCCAATAAAATAATAGAAAAGGAGAATAGTATATGAATAAAAAAGCTATCTTCTTTTTATTAACAAGTCTACTACTTATAGCTAGTATTACTTATATAATATGTAACAAACGAGAACAAGTACCACCTATATTAGTATGGGAGGACCAAGAATACTACGTTACGGATGAACCTGCTCAAGTAGAAGAAGTCGGGCAAAGGCTCGGAGAAGTGACAAAGAAAATTGAAGCAAGTAAAGCACCTACTAAAAATAGTGAATCTAATACATTACAAGAAGAAACAGAAGTATTCACAATGATTGAAGAAAAAAAAGATGATCAATCGCCTTTAATCATAAAGGAACCTTATGGTGACGAATATAGAATAGCAAGGCCGATGCTAAAGCAAGTACTATAATAGAAAAGGAGACTCATATGCAGACAATAGCTTCATATCCGTGGTCGTTAAGAAAAATATTTGTCTTTTTCCTTTGCTTTATTCTGCCTCCTATCGGTTTCATTTATATTTTGATGAATAGAGAAGCACTACAAAAGAGAGATTTCATTTTATATGTATTATTTGCTGCTATTAATATATCGCTTTGGTTATCATTGATGATTTTTGATAGGAGTATGTGGATGGTAGCGGGGCATGATGTACTTAGCGTAATTGTTATTATTGTTTCGAATATGAATAAGGGATAACCCAGCAATTTTAAAGTTGCTGGGTTTTATTTTGATATTTATAATGAAGTAACAAATCTTTAATAGAGAGTAGTGGCGTTATGAGATGGAGAGCAGGAACGTTTGAAAAAATAGAAATAAACCATGTATCTATTGAACAAATTATAAATACATATAAGAAACAAAACTTAAATGGTGGAGCGGTTATAAGCTGTTTTAAAGTACATAACGAAAACTTTTTCAAAGAAATACCACATGGAGAAGATGGACACGAGCACTTTTTCAGAAGAATCTGCAACTCTTTAGATATAATCAATAACTTAGAAGAATTAAAAATACATACATCAGATAAATATAAGTTTCGTTTTAAAGAGCATCAGGCAGTCATGCTTGATGGTAGCATTGCCACTCAAATTTTGTGGGGCGGAGCGTATGAAGCATTTCAAGAACGACCGGTTGCTGCGAAGCAATTAGCGATTAATGTATGCCAATATATGTTCCAAGATCGATACGAAGATATTAAAGTGTTTGAAAGTTACCGCCCTTGGACAGATTGGTTTTACGATGTTGCATGGGATGCTACTTGGATGGTATTAGATAGTAAGGAGTATAAAATGTGGTTAATTTGTGCTACGGATACGGATTAAAAGATGAAGAGTCTTGTAGAAATGCTACAAGGTTCTTCATCTTTTGGGAAAGAATAGAAAATAAATCGTATAAATGTTATACTAAAAAATGTTTGTAATGTAAGTTTTATACTGTTGTATAGTGATGGCTTACTAGAAAAGAAAAGGTAAGGTAAGAGGAGAATGAACGTGAAAAAGGTAAAGAAATTATTGCTACTAATGATGGTAATAGGGTTAACAGTTGGTGTTCTAGCAGGATGTGCAAACCCGAAAGATACTGCTGAAGAATTTTTAACAGCAATACAAAAAGGGGATGTAGAGAAGGCTCGTACATTCGTTGAAAGTGACAAGGAATTTAATAAACTAAATGAAAAAACAGATGATGCTGAAGCAAAAGAAATGCTAAGCGCAATTACGAAAAACTTTAAATTTGAAAAACTAGAAGAAGTATCAAAAACAGATGACAAAGCAGAAGTGAAAGTGAAAATTACATCTGCTGATCTATCTGTTGCCGTAACGAAAGCAATGGGAGAAGTTATGCCAATGGCCTTCGCTAGTACCTTTAGCGAAGATAAAGAGCAATCTGAAAAAGCAATCGAAAAAACAATGACATCAGCTATCATTAAACACTTATCAGATAAAGATGCAGTAATGGCAACACGCGAAGTTACATTGAACTTAAAGAAAAACAAAGATGGGGACTATAAAATCGTTGCTGACGATAACTTGAAAGAAGTATTGTTTGCGAATGCTAAGGCTTTGGAGAAGATGTTTGGTGGGAAGTGATTGACTTACATAAAAAAGAGACATCATATCACGTAGTAAGGTGATATGGTGTCTCTTTTTTATGACCATGGAGAGGTTTGAACTTACGATATCCATTCTAAAAATTTTTATAAATATATAACATAAAGCTAGTTGTAACAGGGGAGATACTGTATTCTATGTTTTCTTAGGCAGATCCTGTAATGTAGAAAAGTAAAATTTTTGGACCAGATTTTAATTAGTTTTTTTTCAGTTTTAATGAGGAAGTGTACGAAGATGTTGTGACTATGCCTGCTGAATTGTGAAGTTAAATAAGACAACAATTTATTAGAGGAAGATTAGTTAGTTTAATTATAATATTTAGGTGTTTAACAGGGTTACTAATTAATTTCAGTTCTCCCATGAAAAATTAAAGAAAAAGTATTGATGAACAAATTCGTGTTTTCAGTGAATGTGAGGACTTCTCTAAATAAAGGTGGTCAACACTATGTAAATAATTAGGAGTGCTAAAATATGCAAAATTGCATATTAATTATTTTAAATCTTATGCTAACCTTATAATGCGAAATATAACATTTGTTGGTAATGATTCATTTTTGAAGCATAAAAAATGAGATATTACAGTGAATTGTGTGCCATCGTCCTATATTATAAACGATAATAACGAAAGCTATTTGAGGTCCTTTGAGGGAAATAAGTTATTAAAGAAGATACCATATAGAAGATTTGTCGGAATTTCAGATGTTACAAATGTCATCTTATTTTTAATGTCTGATAAAAGTGATGCCATTAGAGGGCAAAATATTGTGGTTGACTATGGATATACAATTGTATAAATAAATCATCTTGGGAATTAAGGTTGTGGAGAATGAGTTTACTAATTAAAGATTTAACAAAGAAATTTGACGAGCATGTTGCAGTGAATAATTTGAATATCGAGATACCGAAAGGTGAAATATTTGGATTCTTGGGCGGGAATGGAGCAGGCAAAACGACTACATTTCGAATGATACTTGGACTTTTATCGAAATCAAGCGGAACCATTTCATGGAATGGTAAACCTATAAATTATGATGTTACAGATAAGATTGGGTATTTACCAGAAGAACGTGGTCTTTATGCGAAAATGACTGTCAAAGAACAAGTTAACTTTTTTGCAAAATTAAAGAATATGAAAAGTAAAGATGCAGAAAAAGAACTGCACTATTGGCTGGAGCGTTTTAATATAACTGAGTATCTGAACAAAAAGGTAGGAGAACTTTCAAAAGGGAATCAGCAAAAAATTCAGCTGATAACAGCGATTATACATAAGCCTGAACTCTTAATTTTAGATGAACCATTTAGTGGTTTAGATCCAGTAAATGTTGAAATGTTAAAAGAAGCTGTTCTTGATATGCAAAAACAAGGGTCTTCGATTCTTTTTAGTTCACATCGTATGGAACATGTGGAAGAATTATGCCAACACATTTGTATCATGCACAAAGGAGTACCTGTTGTTCAAGGAGACATTGCCAAAATTAAAAGTGACTTTGGTAAAAAGAATGTTGTAATCGTTGGCGATCATGACTTTGACCATTTGAAAGAAATAAAAGGTGTAGAAAGTATGAAGAAACGTAAGAATGCAGTTACTCTTAAAATTTCATATGAAGAAGTTTCGCATGTTTTATTTAAAGAGATAACGAAATTAGGGTATGTTAAAAAGTTCGCAGTAGAAGAACCTACATTAAATGACATCTTTATTGAGAAAGTAGGTGCACAGCATGAATAGTTTCTGGACGATTTTTTTACAAAACTATAAATCTAAGGTAAAAGCTAAATCATATATTGCTATTACAATCATAATTTCTATGTTAATTATAGGAATGATGAATTTTGACAAGATTTATGACTATTTTGCAGGTAACGAGGAAGAGCAAGTTGTCATTGTTACAGAAAAAGAAGAATTATATACAACTATTCATCAAGTGTTTAAAAACGTAGATAGTAAATTACATGTTAAATATAGTATGGATAAACAAAAAGCAGAATCGGGCGTTAAACATGGTGATTATACATATGCAATTGTTGTAGAGGAATTGGGTAATAAACAACTAAAGGCTACGTATATAACTGAGACAGATGTAAATCAGCAAGATGTTAGCAAGGTCCAAACGATTTTATCTCAAATACAATCTTCTAATTTCGCTCAGCAATTGAATCTATCGCAAGATGAATTAAAGGTGTTAACGACGCCAGTAGAAATTCATACCAAAACTGTTTCAGATAAGGTTAAAGATGGAGAACATACAGAGGGTGTAGGAATTTTAATTAATACCTTTATCATGCTAAATTATTTAATGATATTATTGTATGCTGCACAATTAGCTACAGATGTTGCAACAGAAAAATCTTCTCGTGTAATGGAGTTAGTTGTTTCAAGTATTTCGCCTACAAAACATTTATATGCGAAGCTATTCTCAACATTATTGGCAGGTATTACACAAATGATAATTTGGGGCTTGGTCGCAACTGTTGGGTATAAAATAGCAATTAATGAATCGAAAAATGATATTTTAAATAGTATTGATTTAAATTCTGTTGCTCCTACTCTAGTGGTGTATGGGATTCTATTCTTCACATTAGGATTCTTATTATATGGCTCATTATCTTGTCTACTCGGCTCTATTATTAGTCGTATAGAGGAATCTTCTCAAGCTGTTATGCCACTGATGTTTATGTTAATTGCTGCTTTGTATATCGCACTTTATGGAAT
The DNA here is from genome assembly GCF_016483575.1 of Bacillus cereus group sp. N12. Classification (NCBI taxonomy): domain Bacteria; kingdom Bacillati; phylum Bacillota; class Bacilli; order Caryophanales; family Bacillaceae; genus Bacillus; species Bacillus cereus group sp. N12. The sequence continues at coordinate 111,010 of NZ_JAEHBO010000003.1, read as the reverse complement.
GTCAAATCCAAGCAGTACGGTTGTTACCATTACTAGTTATATACCTTTCTTTACTCCTATTGTTATGCTCGTACGAATTGGATTCCTCAATATCCCAGTATGGGAGATTGCTCTTACATTAGCGATTCTATTAGCAACAATATGTATGATGATTGGTTTAACGAGCCGTGTTTACCGAGGTGGTGTATTATTATATGGTAAAGGTGCATTTAGTAATATAAAAAAGGCAATTAAGTTAGGGAAGAAATAAGATTAGCCCATTCATTTTTGGGACTTATATTTACAAAGAACTACATGGTTAATCTATGTAGTTCTTTATTGTTGTAAAATGTATATAAATAAATATAAAAGAATGTATTGTCAATTTAGAAAGCGTTGATAATTTAGAAAACCTTATGTTGCAAACGATAGAAAAAGAAGAGGTAGGATCATAAACACATATGCACCATTAGGTAAATACGTGGAATTTATAAAATAGGTAGGGACTGTTTCGTTCCCTATCTATCCATTTCTGAATATTAATATTCAATTTTATATATAAAAAAATAAGCTCCGAAAAGCTTATTTTTTCATGATTATTCTCCTCTTCCTATAACTGTCATTCCTGCTGTGTAAATTGTATCTACAGAACCATTAGCGCTTACAATTTCAACTTTGTAACGGTATGTTCCATTATCTCCAATATCTTCGCCATATCCTGTGAAAGTAGAAATTTCATCATTACTTCCAGCTGGAACCCATTGTTTTTTCCAATTGAAGAAAGTATCATATTCTCCCCAGCTATCCCCATATTTCTTTTCGATGCTGACATTGTAATGAATGTCCTCAGTTCGGTCATTTGTAATTCTTGCAATTACGTTTTGCCCAAATCGGTATTCCGTAGCGTGTACTTGAACTGTAACACCATTCACCGTTTCGCTAGGTCCACAGATATAACGACAGAACTCGCTTGCTCCGTCAGCATGTGCTTTAGTTGTATCAATGTTCATAACCGTGAAACCGCCCAAAGCTAAAGCTCCTGTTAATAATACTTTACCAAATGTTTTCACTTGAAATTCCTCCTAAGTATATTCTCAATTCGTTCAATAGATATCACATTAAGTAGTTTTATAACATGAATCTAATCGAACGCTGTTTTTCCTCGAATGTATTCGCTAGTAATCTTGTGTCGTGTAGTAATCTAATCTCTACATAAAATTCCATAGTTTTGATTCCATATATGTATCATGATTTACATAGAATAAATCTGTTAATACGTTTTGGGTATTTACTTATCCCACCTTCTTTGTTACCTTTTATTGGTAAAATGTTATTTTTATTATATACTACTATTACCTATTTACAAGAGAAAATAATCCTGTATGCAAAAGTGCATAATAAAAAACGAACCAATACTATAGTTCGTTTTTCATCATGCTAAGCCTGATAAAGTCTCATTAACATTTTCTTTAATTTTTTGATGATACGATTTTTTAACATCTTCAATTATAGATTTGTACCCTCATTCCATATCCTTTAACCATTCTTCACGTAGAAATATACTCGTGCCTTTCGTCCGTCTGAAGGGTTTGATTTGTCCCTTTTTCAATAGCGCATTCATACGAGCCATTGAAATCCTCAATATTTCAGTCACTTCCGAAGTCAATAAAATTTCTGTTTTGGCAAATTCCCTTTTATCGAATGGTTGCATTATATATACGTCGATCATAGCAATTACTCCTTATAAAAAATGGGCCTATGTTAAACATAGACCGTTGTATACCATTGTGCTGAGTAAGTGCTTGGGTTACCTCGTGAGATATGTTCAATTTGCTCAGCGGATTGAAAATCAAACAATTTTATTACATGCAGTAAATCACAGCATCTCGTTTCCTTGAGAATTTCCGCTACCAAACTTGCATCTTCTAACAGCCCATTTCTACATAGCGCTCCATTGTTCTGATTCCTATTTCTGTATCTTGATGCACGTAAATATGGCCATCAAAGCATACACATTCATTTTTTAATCAATAAACCCAGTCATAAATAAAATTTGTTGTAATATCGGTCATATAGAATATTTGAGCATTTTGTGTTCCATGAAATGCTTTTATACTATTAAACATAAGAAGGAATTGATTCAATGATTTTGGGGCGTGAATTCTGTTTTACTTTACTATCAATAAATCTTTCGAATACGCGTTCAACAGAATATTCTTTTGAAATTTTGCTAGTTTTCCGTTTGTGGGGTTGTCGTTTTTTTTACGATTTCTTTTTCTGTGAAGTATGTTAAAGACATAAAAAAAACTCCTGCATTCCCATTTAGAGTTAAAGGAGGAGTTTCGATCAAAACTTGAGCGGTACTCACCGTTAGTTTTGCTCAAAATATGAAATTATCAACAGTTGATACAAAAGGATATGACCCCGGAGAGGCTCGAACTCACGACCTCCACCCTGTCAAGGTGGCGCTCTCCCTGCTGAGCTACGGGATCTTCAAAAATACTTATGTAATAGCATCTTTAATAATAATGCTAAAGCAATTATATATAATTAACTGAAATTTTACAATATTTATACAGGAAGTTTTTAAAGATGGATCTTGTACAATCATGCTAGAAGTGAATAAAGGAATAATTAATAAGAAGGAAACTGAATAGAAAGTAGGTTTTAAATGTAGAGGTTATATTATTTACGATATTTATCTAAAGGGTTTTCATCGCTTAAATCAACAAGTAAAGGACATAAGAATAGCAAAGGTAAAGCAGCATTAGCATGATGAAAGGTATCGTTAGAAAGATATTGCCTTCCAAAACAATACGGACAATCTTTTTCAAATGTCATGAGTAACGACCATACATCTTTTATTTTCCACTTCGTCTTACAATATGTACAACGTGTCATAGAGTTCCTCCTCATTTTTAGTGTTTTTTAATATATTCCATTTAATTGTACGAAAGCAAAGTGTATTTGATGTGATAAAATGTAAGTTGTGTTGTTTTTATACGGATGTATTTAGTAATGTATGACAAATTGTATAACGTGTGATGGCTATGTAGAATAAGGGATTTTCACTTTCGATATTCAAATTGGCCAATATATCCTTTTTACAATTTACTTAAAATCATGTATAACAGAGATACAAGATTTTTTTACCCCGCATTAACGGGCAGTAAGATCCCCGCTCAAAATTCAGCGAAAGCAAAGAAGTTAGGTGGGAGATCAACTGCCCGTAAAAGCCCGATTGGTGAAGGCTAATAATCCGTGGGGGATGAAGAAAACCCCCACGGATTAAAGTTTAACTTTATAAATATTCAAGAGTAGAGGGAGAATTATTGTAATGGTAAGAAAAACGTTCAAGATGCGCGTTTCTAGAAATAGAACGATTTCGATTAATGGCTCGATTCTTGATGTAGATGTTACGCATGATGAGTTTTTGCAAGAGCTTGTTGAGTGGGTCGATTCTAAAGGTTGGTCATTTATGGGGATGACGGATGAGATTACGCCTGAGGAAGCAAGTCAGAAGTTAATAGATTCGTTGATTGATGAGAAGGATAAGAAAGAGTAATTCCTTCTTATTTTTATTGTATAATTATGTCCTTTATCGTAAAAATATGATATAGTAAAAAATAGTGATTTTTCTTCCAATTTAATACAAATTACATATAGATTGGTAGATTCATTTTTTATTTGTAGGAGTAAAGTGAAAAGGGAGAGTCATATGGTAAATTTTAAGAAGATTTTGGTTTTTATTACAGTTATTAGTTTGTTTTTATTGACACCTATGACGTTGCGTGCTGAGACGAATATTGGAGTGAATCCGGAGCAAGTGGCACCACCACCTAAGGAAGGGCCAAATGTTTTTAGTCAGTTTGCAGCTACGATTGATGCGAAAACAGGTGATTTGTTGTATGACAAAAATGCACATCATCGTGCGTATCCAGCTAGTGTGACGAAAGTGTTAACAGCGATTTTGTTAATGGAGCATACGAAGCCAGAGGATCAGTTTACATTTTCGCAATTAGCATTAGATCAAGAGAAGAGCAATTATCAAATTGAGTTTCAACCCGGTGAGACGGTGAATAGAAATACCGCGCTTATGATTTTAATGGTGTTAAGTGCGAATGATGTGTCGTATGCGATTGCAGAGCATATTGGTGGAAGTGTTGAGAATTTTGCTAATATGATGAATGAAAAGGCAAAACAGTTAGGTGCTACAGATAGTCACTTTGTAACACCAAATGGACTGCATGATCCGAACCATTATACGACGCCGTATGATATCGCTATGATTACGAGGGGTGTGCAAAAGTATCCTGAAATTTTGCAAGCGATGAATACGAAAAGAACGACAGTTACTACATCTAGGCAGACGGTGTCTATTTTTAATAAATCTATTTATTTTGAGAACCCATATAGTATCGGCGGTAAGACGGGGTTTACGAATGAGGCACGTAATACGCTCGTTTTATTAAATGAGAAAGATGGAAATCGTATTATAAATGTAGTAATGGCTTCTCAAAGACCTGAAATCTATGAGGATTTAAAGCAGGTGGCGGAATATTCTTTTGGGCAATTTACGAAACAAACGGTGCTAGATAAACATAGTTGGCATCAAAAGACAACGTATTTAAATAAAGATATTGATAGCGAACTTGAAAAAAGTGCAGAGCTTGTGCTTAAGAAAGATGAAGGGAAAAATGTGAAAACTATTTTTCGGGCCGCTTCATTAGATAAAGACTCTTTGTATCATAAGGGAATCCATCGTGGTGAGGTAGTTGGTGCAGTTGATATTACGAAAAATAATCAAACAATTGCGACGATAAATGTTCTTTCAAAAGAAGATGTTACTTTTGCGATGCCTAAAAAAGATACAATTGAGCCTGAAATAAAAGAGTCAAATGTGAAAGTGATAAGTATTGGGATAGGTGCGATTGTATTAGTTGGAGTCATTATATATGCTGTGGTGCGCCATAATAGACAAGGAATAAAATCAGAAGAAAAGTAAAAAAAGCATGAGGGCTGTGAAGAGATTTTGTCACAGTCTTTTTTATATGCGGAAAAGAAGTTTAACTAATAATTGTAAATTTTCTTATTGCAATAACTCAAAGTTCGTTATATCATTTACTTGTGTTCTTGTTAAAGAACAAAAGAAGCATTGCATACTTCAAATAATATAAAACAACGGAGAGGGAGAGAGACGATGAAATTAATTTGGAAGATAATTAGCAACGCGATCTCATTTGTTTTATTTGCATTGATGGTTTTCTTAGCTTTTGTAGTCATTTCTTCAAAAGCGAGCGGTGGGGATCCGACAGTGATGGGATATCAGTTTAAGAGCGTTCTTTCAGGATCGATGGAACCGACGTTTTTAACAGGATCAATCATTGCAATAGAACCAAAGAAAGATGGTTCTAAATATGAAAAAGGTGATGTTATTACCTTTAAAGAGAAAGATCAAAAAATTATCACTCACCGTATTATCGGTGTGAAAGATACAAATGGAAAAGTAATGTATGAAACAAAAGGGGATAACAACAACGGACCAGATTTAGAACCAGTACTTGCAGAAAATGTAGTTGGGAAATATGCAGATATTACAGTTCCGTACGTTGGTTATTTACTGAATTATGCGAATTCAAAAGCGGGAGCAGCATTACTTCTTATTATTCCAGGCGTCTTTTTACTTGGTTATTCCGCGATTTCTATTTTTGGCGCTATTCGTAGCATTGACGGAGAAAAGAAAGATAAAAAAGTAGAACAATCCGTCTAGTTCGTTTGGTTATACTTTCCGTTTAGGAAGTTAACAAATATATATATATTAAGGGGATATGGACATGACTTTAAAGAAAAAGTTAGGAATGGGTATCACATCAGCAGTACTAGGAGCAGCATTAGTTGGTGGAGGAACATTTGCGTTTTTCAGTGATAAAGAAGTGTCAAACAATACATTTGCGGCTGGTACACTTGATTTAGCATTAAATCCATCAACAGTTGTTAATGTATCGAATTTAAAACCTGGCGATACAATTGAAAAAGAATTTAAACTAGAAAATAAAGGCTCTTTAGATATTAAAAAGGTTCTACTGAAAACAGATTATAATGTAGAAGATGTAAAGAAAGATAATAAAGATGATTTTGGTAAACATATTAAAGTAACATTCTTAAAAAATATAGATAAGCATGAGACAATTGTGAAACAAACTACATTAGATAAATTGAAAGGTGACACACTTACAGCCGTAGATAATGATTTAGCTGCTTGGTTCTGGGATGAAAAAGGTATTTCTGCAGGTAAATCTGATAAATTCAAAGTGAAATTTGAGTTCGTTGATAATGGAAAAGATCAAAATCAATTCCAAGGCGATAAGTTACAATTAAATTGGACGTTTGATGCACAACAAACAGCAGGTGAAGAAAGATAATAATAAAAAAGGGCTATCATATGGATAGCCCTTTTTCTATTTTTCTAGTATATAGCTATCATTTTATATAGTTCTTTATTATAATAAAGATAATGTTCTGTATAAAGAACGGAATGTTCGATGGGAGAGATTAAGATGCTGAAAAGACCACGTAATTTAAAAAAGATGCTTATATTGCCGTGTATGTGCTCTATTACGTTTTATTTAGGATCTCAAGTTATGACGCATACAGAAGCGGCATTCATTCATGAAACGAAAGTAGAAGCGAGTATTTCTACAGCAATTATATTTCCGAAAACAGTTACTACATTAAAAGAACAGGCTGAGCAACATAAAAAGTTTATTGAGCATGAGTATGGAACAATGAAGGGGAAACTGAAAGTAACTTCTATTGAAGAAATAAAACAGGCAATTTCTGTATGGCAACAAGGTCGTGAGAAAATTGTTTCTGAGAAGGAAGCCTTGCAAAATGTATATACTGAAATAGAAGCTCCTTACAACCAAATACAGGAAGAATTAAAAGTAACTAAAGATGAGTCGATTCAAAAAGTAGCCTTATATGTGAATGAAGGCTTTCAGATTATAAAAGAGAAGCGAGATTATATTGAGAAAGAAGTTAGTTTGAAAGCTATTGATGAGCAAATTCAGGCTCTACAGCAACAATTAAACGTTGCACTTGAAGCGGAAGGACAAAAGAAAGTAGAAGAACAGAAGAAAGCAGAAGAACAAAAGAAAGTAGAAGAACAGAAGAAAGTAGAAGAACAAAAGAAAGTAGAAGAACAGAAGAAAGCAGAAGAACAAAAGAAAGTAGAAGAACAGAAGAAAGTAGAAGAACAAAAGAAAGTAGAAGAACAGAAGAAAGAAGAAGAACAAAAGAAAGTAGAAGAACAGAAAAAGCTAGAAGAGCAGAAGAAAGCAGAGGAACAGAAAAAATAGAAAAAATAGAAACAGATAAAAGCGGGGTAACTGCTTTAGTGAAACAGCTGGAAAACAAGAATGTGGTGCAAGAGATAACGAGCGAATAAGCAAAACGATTAATGTTTATATGAGTGTGAGGGGACGTTAGCCCTCACCTCTTTGTCTTTCTTTTTTCTTATAATATGAAATGTATTTGCGTGTGAAAAAAGTTATAAATTAGTATAAAGTAGCATATATTATTTTCTGAAAAATCAAAACAATATTGAGAAATAAAAATAATTGAAAATACTAAAAAATGTTGTTGTATTTACATAAGTTTGTTCGTTATAATGAACTTAAGGTTTTTGAAAAAGAACAAATATTAGCATCGCTAATATAGTTTTATTTACATCTCTTAATTTATATAAGAGATAGCAATGTAAAAATACAAAAAACAGCTAGGGGGAATTGATTGTGAGTCTGAAAAAGAAATTAGGTATGGGAGTTGCATCAGCAGCATTGGGGTTATCTTTAATTGGTGGAGGAACGTTTGCATTCTTTAGCGATAAAGAAGTATCAAATAATACATTTGCAGCTGGGACGTTAGATCTTACATTAAACCCTAAAACGCTTGTGGATATTAAAGATTTAAAACCAGGGGATTCTGTTAAGAAAGAGTTCTTACTAAAGAACGATGGTTCGTTAACAATTAAAGACGTTAAATTAGCAACAAAGTATACTGTGAAAGATGCAAAAAATGATAATGCTGGGGAAGACTTTGGCAAGCACATTAAAGTAAAATTTATTTGGAACTGGGATAAACAAAGTGAGCCTGTATATGAAACAACTTTAGCAGACTTACAAAATGCGGATCCAGATCTTTTAGCTAAAGACATCTTTGCTCCTGAGTGGGGAGAAAAAGGTGGATTAGAAGCTGGTACAGAGGATTATCTATGGGTACAATTTGTATTCGAAGATAATGGTCAAGACCAAAATAAATTCCAAGGTGATACATTGAATTTAGAGTGGACATTCAATGCTAACCAAGAAGCTGGGGAAGAAAAATAAAAAAAAGCGGGTATCCCCCGCTTTTTTTTATAAAGAAAAAGAAGTGCCAGTTTTTAAGCACTCCTTTTTATATATTATTTTTGATTTTTCTTCCACTGTGTAAATTCAAGAAATTCACGAAACTGTTCTTTAGAGACACCAGAGTTCATTGCGTCTTTAACGAGCTGTGTCCATTCGGAGTCTAGGCGAGCTTCCTTTTCTGTTTCGTCATGAAGTAAAGTATCAACTGGAATTTGTAGAACTGCTGCGATTTTTTCAAGAAACTGAATGGAAGGGTTTTTTTGTAAATTTCGTTCTATAGAACTAATGTAAGATTTAGCAACACCAGCTTTTTCGGCAAGTTCAGTTAATGAAATACCTTTTTGTAAACGAAGGCGTTTTATACGTTCTCCAATCATGTTTGCGCACCTTTCTATCAATATGTCGTCGTCTTATGATGTCATTATTATAACATAAACTTCGTTAAAAAGAACAAGGCTATTGAGCTTGACTTGATGGCTTCATACGTTGGAAAAAGTGTTCGATATCTTGTAGGGCGATACCAGCATCTAGAGCTTCAAGTATTAAATCAATCCATTCTTGATCCAGTGTGTCCGTCTTATCTTTGTACAATTGTAATTCCTCCCTAATTATCGGTCATAACTGCTGCTACAGAATAAATGATAATAAAACCGAATTTTTAATTTTATGTATCGAATTATCAAATATTGTGTAGGTAAAACAAAGATAAAATCCCCATTAAACTCCCTCGATGGAAATAATTATAAATTGTTCGATAAAAACTTTCAATATTTTCAGAAAACATTGTTGAATTGTGATATATCCGTATACTAACTATGAAATTTTTACAAATATATTAAAAAAATTACATAATATAACTAAATATTGAAAAAATATTGAATTTTTAATAAAATTCAAATTGTAATACATATTATTTATTAGGGGAGGAAATAAGGGATGAACAAGAAACCATTCAAAGTATTATCATCAATTGCTTTGACAGCTGTATTAGGTCTTTCATTTAGCGCGGGCACTCAGTCTGTGTACGCTGAAACGCCTGGGAATAAAGCAGCTACGAGCCCAGTTGATGACCATTTAATTCCAGAAGAGCGTTTAGCAGATGCACTGAAAAAGCGTGGGGTAATTGATTCGTCAGCTTCAGAGAAAGAAACAAAGAAAGCTGTCGAAAAGTATGTAGAGAACAAAAAGGGTGAAAATCCTGGGAAAGAAGCAACGAATGGGGATCAACTTACGAAAGAAGCATCAGACTTTTTAAAGAAAGTGAAAGATGCGAAAGCAGACACGAAAGAAAAACTAAATCAGCCAGCAACAGGGACACCTGCAGCGACAGGCCCAGTTAAAGGCGGATTAAATGGTAAAGTACCAACTTCTCCAGCAAAACAAAAAGCATATAACGGCGATGTTCGTAAAGATAAGGTACTTGTTTTACTTGTAGAGTACGCTGACTTTAAACATAACAACATTGATAAAGAACCTGGTTATATGTATTCGGAAGACTTTAACAAAGAACACTATGAAAAAATGTTATTCGGTGATGAGCCATTCGCATTAGAGGATGGAAGCAAAATCGAAACGTTTAAACAATATTACGAAGAGCAATCCGGTGGTAGTTACACAGTGGACGGAACAGTTACAAAATGGTTAACAGTTCCTGGTAAAGCTGCTGATTACGGTGCAGATGCTGCTACAGGTCATGATAATAAAGGACCAAAAGGACCACGTGATCTAGTAAAAGATGCATTAAAAGCAGCTGTAGATAGCGGTCTTGATTTATCACAGTTTGATCAGTTCGATCAATACGATGTAAATGGTGATGGAAATCAAAATCAACCGGATGGTTTAATCGATCACTTAATGATTATTCATGCGGGTGTTGGACAAGAAGCTGGCGGTGGTAAATTAGGTGATGATGCAATTTGGTCACATCGCTGGACAGTTGGACCAAAGCCGTTCGCAATTGAAGGTACGCAAGCGAAAGTTCCATATTGGGGCGGAAAGATGGCAGCATTCGACTACACAATTGAACCAGAAGACGGCGCGGTTGGTGTATTCGCACATGAATATGGTCATGATTTAGGTCTTCCAGATGAGTATGATACGCAATATAGCGGTGCTGGTGAGCCAATTCAAGCTTGGTCTATTATGAGTGGCGGAAGCTGGGCGGGTAAAATCGCTGGAACAACGCCAACAAGTTTATCACCACAAAATAAAGAGTTTTTCCAAAAAACAATCGGTGGTAACTGGGCAAATATCGTAGAAGTAGATTACGAGAAATTAAATAAAGGTATTGGTCTAGCAACATATTTAGACCAAAGTGTTACGAAATCTAACCGACCAGGTATGATTCGTGTTAACTTACCAGATAAAGATATAAAAACAATTGCGCCAGCATTTGGTAAACAATACTATTACAGCACAAAAGGTGACGATCTTCATACGAAGTTGGAAACGCCGCTGTTCGATTTAACGAATGCAACGAATGCGAAATTCGATTTCAAGTCACTATATGAAATCGAGGCAGAGTATGATTTCCTTGAAGTACACGCTGTAACAGAAGATGGACAACAAACGTTACTTGAAAGACTTGGCGAGAAAGCAAATAGTGGAAATGCAGACTCGACAAATGGAAAATGGATTGACAAATCATATGATTTAAGTCAATTCAAAGGTAAGAAAGTAAAATTAACATTTGATTACATTACTGATGGTGGTTTAGCATTAAATGGTTTCCTACTTGATAATGCTTCATTAACAGTAGATGGTAAAGTAGTATTCTCTGATGATGTAGAAGGTACACCACAATTCAAATTAGATGGTTTTGCTGTTTCTAACGGAACAGAGAAGAAAAACCATAATTACTATGTAGAGTGGAGAAACTATGCTGGTTCAGATAACGCTTTGAAATTTGCTCGCGGTCCAGAATATAACACTGGTATGGTTGTATGGTATGCAGATTCAGCTTACACAGATAACTGGGTTGGTGTACATCCAGGACACGGTTTCCTTGGTGTAGTTGATTCTCATCCAGAAGCAATTGTAGGAACTTTAAATGGTAAGCCAACAGTTGAAAGTAGTACACGATTCCAAATCGCTGATGCGGCGTTCTCATTCGACAAAACGCCAGCTTGGCAAGTTGTATCTCCAACGCGTGGAACGTATACGTACAATGGCTTAGCTGGTGTACCGAAGTTTGATGATTCGAAAACGTATATTAATCAACAGATTCCAGATGCAGGACGTATTTTACCGAAGCTTGGTCTGAAGTTTGAAGTAGTAGGACAAGCTGATGATAATTCTGCAGGTGCTGTTCGTTTATACCGTTAATACCGTAAAACTACCGAGAGATTTTCTTTCGGTAGTTTTTTTGTGAGCAATGAATTTTATATAAAAGAAAAAATTATATATAATGTAATTTTACGAGTAAAAAAGTTCTATATAAATAATGAAAGAATTGGATAAAAATAGTGGGAGAAGGTGAATAGATGAGCATTTCTTCTATTGTAAATAAACAAAAGCAATATTTTTATAATGGATATACGAGAAGTATAGAAACAAGAAAAAATAATTTAAAAAAGCTTTATGATGGAATTCAGCGTTTTGAAGAAGAGATATTTCAAGCATTGAAATTAGATTTAAATAAGTCAGTTCATGAGTCGTTTACAACGGAAGTGGGATATGTATTAAAAGAAATTTCTTTTCAATTGAAACATATGTCATCGTGGAGTAAACCGAAGCGAGTTCGAACAGCATTAACTCATTTCGGATCGAAGGGGAAGGTAGTACCAGAACCGTATGGTGTGACGCTTATTATTGCGCCATGGAACTATCCGTTTCAGTTAGCAATTGCACCTCTAGTAGGAGCGCTGGCAGCTGGGAATACAGTTGTTTTAAAGCCGTCAGAGTTAACGCCTAACGTTTCAAAAGTGCTTACGAGAATGTTAGAGGAATTATTCCAAGAAGAGCTTGTAGCGGTAATAGAAGGCGGTATAGAAGAGAGTACGGCATTGTTAAAGGAAAGGTTTGATTATATTTTCTTTACAGGTAGTGTTGGTGTTGGAAAAGTTGTGATGGAAGCAGCAGCCAAAGAGTTAACGCCGCTTACGTTAGAACTTGGCGGAAAAAGCCCATGTATTGTACATAAAGATGCAAAAATAGATGTGACAGCAAGGCGGATTGTTTGGGGTAAGTTTTTAAATGCAGGGCAGACATGTGTAGCACCGGATTATATGTACGTTCATTCTTCCGTGAAAGAACAGTTAATCGAGGCGTTAAGACATGAAATTACGGAGCAGTATGGAAAAGAGCCACTGAACAATGATAATTACGTAAAAATTGTGAGCGAGCGTCATTTTGAACGATTATGTCGATTCTTACAAGATGGTCAAGTCGTAATTGGCGGGAACTATAAAAAAGATACATTACATATTGAGCCGACAATAGTAACAGATATCACGTGGCAAGATGCTGTTATGGAAGATGAAATTTTTGGTCCGATTTTACCGATTATAGAGTATGACAAAATAGAAGATGTTATTGGCACAATTCAGCAACATCCGAAGCCGTTAGCGCTATATGTATTTTCTGAAAATAAAGAAGTGCAAAAGAAAGTGACGAGTAATATTTCATATGGCGGAGGGTGTATTAATGATGTTGTCTATCATCTTGCAACGCCATATTTACCTTTTGGGGGCGTTGGAAGTAGTGGATTAGGTAGTTATCATGGGGAAGAAAGTTTTCGGACTTTTTCACATTATAAAAGCATTTTAGCCCAATCTACGGCATTCGATATGAAAATTCGTTACTCTTCTACAAAAAGTGCTTTAAAATTCATACGAAAGTTGTTAAAATGATGATGGTGTTTATCAGTAGGCGTAGCCGTATGATAATAGCCCCTTCGCAATGGAAGGGGTTTTTCTGTTCGACATTATGTATCATGAAAAAATGAATCAAACATACTACATAAAGAATAGAAGTGAACGCTTGCTAAATAACCATTTTGTTTGGATCGAAACAAAAAATAGTCTATAAAACATAAATATTTATTCATGAATATAAAAATTAAAATTTAAGGTAGATAGGACGGGAAAATGAAAAAAATTATTAAAGTTGAAGCAGTAGAAAAACATTTTGGAAATCAAGTGATTATCCCACCGCTTTCTTTAGATATTAAAGAAGGAGAGTTTTTAACAATTTTAGGGCCGAGTGGTTGCGGGAAAACGACGTTACTTCGTATGATCGCAGGATTTGAAACTCCAACTAAAGGGAATCTTTTATTAGATGATGAAAAGATTAACGATTTGCCGCCATATAAGCGTCATATGAACTTAGTGTTCCAACATTATGCACTATTCCCGCATATGAATGTGGAGAAAAATATTTGTTTCGGTATGAAAATGCAAAAAGTACCAGCGGCAGAACAGAAAGAACGTGCTGAAGAGGCAATGCGTTTAACGCAGTTACTAGAGTTCCGTAATCGTAAACCTATGAAGCTGTCTGGTGGGCAGCAGCAGCGTGTAGCAATTGCGAGAGCGATTGTAAATAACCCACGTGTATTACTATTGGATGAGCCACTTGGAGCGCTTGACTTTAAGCTAAGAAAAGATTTGCAACGTGAATTGAAAAACTTACAACGCAATTTAGGAATTACGTTCATATACGTAACGCATGATCAAGAAGAAGCGATGAGCATGAGTGACCGTATTGTCGTTATGAATAAAGGACATATTGAACAAATCGGAACACCGAAAGAAATTTATAATAAGCCGAAAACGTTGTTCGTTGCGACATTTATCGGTGAAAATAATATTGTGAAAAACGGGGAAGACTACGTAGCAATTCGCCCTGAAAATGTAAAGGTACGTTCGGTTGAAGAACCAATTTTAGAAGATTACCATCTTGGACATATTGAAGACATTGAGTTTGTTGGAAATATGGAAAAGCTTTATGTACGTGATGAGAAAACAGCAGAATTATTGATGGCGTATCAAACAGCTGAAGAAGCAGCACAGTGGAGCATTGGAGATAATGTATATGTAGGATGGGAGCAAGAGGACGAGGTGACCTTAAATTGAAAAAAGGGAAATTACTCGCACTACCTACAGTCGCGTGGCTGTTAATCTTCTTCCTAGTTCCACTTGTATTCGTATTGGGTTTTGCCTTCATGCAGCGCGGAGCATACGGAACAGTGGAAATGCAATTTACGTTAGATAATATAGTACGTGTGTTTGACCCATTGTATATGGGAACATTATGGGAAACAGTAAAGATTGCTGTTATTACAACAGTACTTTGTTTATTAATTGGTTATCCATTTGCGTATACAATTACAATTGTTGATCGTAAATATCGTTCTATTCTTTTATTATTGGCAACGATACCGTTTTGGATTAACTTCCTTGTTCGTTCATATGCGTGGATTGTTATTTTACGTTCACAAGGTCTTGTGAACACACTGTTATTAAAATTAGGTATTATTAGTGAACCGTTAAATTTACTATATAATACGCCTTCTGTAATACTTGGAATGGTATATTCTTTATTACCATTTATGATTTTACCAGTGTATGCAGCAATTGAGCAGCTGGATAAGCGTAAGCTAGAAGCAGCTTATGATTTAGGTGCAACACCAGTAAAAGCATTTTGGAATGTAACAGTACCAATGACGATGTCAGGAATTGCTACTGGTTCTATTTTAGTATTCGTTTCTTCTATCGGAATGTTTGTTGTATCAGACGTGATGGGTGGATCGAAAGTAGCATTAATCGGAAACGTAATTCAAAACCAATTCTTAGGTGCGCGTGACTGGCCGTTTGGATCTGCGTTATCTATGATTGTTGTTCTATTCTCTGTTCTGTTAATTTACTTATATTATCGTGCAACGAAAGTATATAAATATGATGGGAACGGAGGGGAATAGGCAAAAATGAAAAAGTTTTTAGTTTCTTATTCTTGGTTAATTTTATTGTTCTTGTATTTTCCAATGATGGTTTTAATGGTATATTCCTTCAATGATTCTCGAATTAATGCGGAATGGGAAGGCTTTACATTCCATTGGTATACAGATTTATTTCAAAAACAAGATGTTATTGATGCGTTTGTAAATAGTATGACGATTGCAGTTATAACAACAGTTGTAACAACGATACTTGGTATGTTTTTTGCGATAGCATTACATCGTTACAAATATCGTTTTGAAGGGGCCATTAATGGTCTTGTATA
This sequence comes from Bacillus cereus group sp. N12, assembly GCF_016483575.1. Classification (NCBI taxonomy): domain Bacteria; kingdom Bacillati; phylum Bacillota; class Bacilli; order Caryophanales; family Bacillaceae; genus Bacillus; species Bacillus cereus group sp. N12. The sequence goes on along the minus strand of NZ_JAEHBO010000003.1, from coordinate 95,405 downwards.
TTTACCTATTTTAATTCCTGATATATTAATGGGATTATCTTTACTTATCCTATTTAGTCAATTAGGTATGGAACTTGGACAAACAACAATTATTATCGCACATATTACATTTAGTATTTCATTTGTTGTTGTTATTTTAGCGGCCCGTCTTTCTAGCATGGGACGTGATTTAGAAGAGGCTGCAAATGATTTAGGAGCAACGCCATGGCAAACGTTTCGCCATGTGACGTTTCCGGCAATTGCACCGGGAGTTGTTTCAGCAGCGTTATTAACATTCACATTATCAATTGATGATTTTGTAATTAGTTTCTTCGTATCAGGACCAGGATCAACAACATTGCCATTATACATTTACAGTATGGTTAAGCGCGGAGTATCACCTGAAATTAATGCCCTTTCTACAATTTTAATTGTTGTTATTGTAGGATTAATGGTGCTATCGGAAATCTTCCGTAACAAAGGTGCAGATGGTGAAGAAAACTCTGGAGGACACCTTCCTTTATAATACGAACGATATAAAAAGTACGAGGGGGTAAAACCGATGAAATTAATGAAAAGAATAGCTGGCGCAGCAATTAGCTTTAGCCTTGTTGCTGGTGTACTTGCCGGTTGTGGTGAAAAGAAAGAAGAGTTAAACATTTATAGCTGGGCTGACAATTTTGATGAGCAAGTGCTAAGAGATTTTGAAAAGAAATATAACGTAAAAATTAACTATGATAAGTATGCAAGTAACGAAGAAATGCTTGCGAAATTACAAGCCGGTGGCGCAAAGTATGACTTAATTCAGCCGTCTGATTACATGGTTAAGACAATGGCGAAAATGGATTTATTAGCGCCGTTAGATAAGAAGAATATCCCGAACATCGAAAATATGATTTCTAATTTCAAAACGCCAGCATTTGACCCAGAGAATAAATATTCTTTAGTATACACTTGGGGCGTAACAGGGATTGCATACAATAAAAAGTATGTGAAAGAAGCACCTACAAGCTGGGCTGACTTATGGAACGAGAAATATAAAGGACATGTAACATTACTAAATGATTCTCGTGAAGTATTAGGAATGGGTCTTAAGAAGCATGGATTCTCAAACAGCACGAAAGACGATGCAGAGTTAAAGACAGCAGCTACTGATTTACAGAAGCTACTTCCAAATTTATTAGCATTTGATACAGATAACATTAAACAAAAGTTCATTACAGAAGATGCTTGGATCGGAACAGTTTGGTCTGGAGATGCAGCATTTATCGCAAAAGATAATAAAGATGTAGAGTACGTTGTACCAAAAGAAGGCGGCACAATTTGGGCCGACACGTTAGCAATTCCAAAAGGTGCAAAAAACAAAGAGCTTGCAGAGAAGTTTATGAACTATTTATTAGATGAGAAAGTAAGTGTGAAAAACTACGAGTCAATTGGGTACAGTAATCCAAATGAAAAAGCTCACCCTCTTCATAGTAAAGAATATCGTGAGAACCATATGATCTTCTTAACGAAAGAAGAATTAGATCGCACAGAATGGCTTGTTGATGTAGACGATAAGTTAAAAGACTATGATCGTTACTGGACAGAATTAAAAACAAAAGGTAAATAAGTAAGGAAATGCGGTTTCTAAAGTAGAAATCGCATTTTTTCATAGTAGGAGGAAATCGTTTGAAGAAGAAGTTACATCAGTATGAGGTAATATGTGTTATTTTATTACTTACAGTATTTAGTATTATTGCTTGGCGCGTACATGCAGGTGGCGTTACAGTGATGGATACATATGTCCGCGGATTAGTAAAGGGGTTACAAACGGAGAGCTCACTTACTTTTTTCTCATACTTTACAAAGTTAGGATCAGCAATTGGAATTGTAACTATACTTATTATAAGTTTGCTTGTTTTTTTGCAGAAACGTTATTATGCTGCAATGATCGTGTATCCAATGGGGATTTTGATCACACATCTCGTTAATAAAGGAATAAAAGAAATTGTGAAAAGGGAGCGTCCGTCGTTAAATGAAGCATTAGATGCACTTGGGTATAGCTTCCCTAGTGGGCATGCAATGTTATCTATTATGACATTCGGTTTTCTTACTTATATCATTGCGGCAAATTTGAAGAGTGTAACTGGGAAATATGTTATAACCATTTCGATGGGTATATTAATTGTATCGATTGGATTAAGTAGAGTTATTTTAAATGTACATTATCCAACTGATATTTTAGCAGGTTATTGCGTAGGTGGTATTTTGTTAATTATCGCGATTTATTATCATCGTTTACTTACTAAGAGGCTTCAGCTCAATAAAGAGAGATAAAAAACGTCTGGAAAAACTATCATTATAGTGTTTCCAGACGTTTTTTGTTTGTATGAAGATGTGATACAGTATAAGTGATAATTGAATTATTTAAAGTAGGTGAAAATGTGTGAAGACAAATGTACATAAAGTGGATAAGTGGGGGAAGTTAGGAACTTTCTTGTATCAGTTTCGTTATACAGTAATTGTAGCGCTACTATTGCTTGCGATAGCACTCGGTATTTTTGCTCCAAAGCTACCGGGAGTATTAGGTGGTGATGGTTTTCAAACGGAAGGGGACTATCAAAAGACGAAAGAAATTTTAGATAAAGATTTTAAGAGGTCTCAAGATACGCTCCTACTTGTTTTTGAAAGGAATAAGGATGCTTCACATGAGGATTTTAAAAAGCAAATAGAGAGCATTGTAAAGAAGGTTGAAGAGAACGAGAAATATGAATCTTTCCATCATCCAGTGCAAAATAAAGAAATGTTACAAGATAATATCGGTTATGCGACAATATTATTTTCCGGGAAAACAACTAAAGAACGTATGGAAAAGACATTACAGTTCGCTGATACTATTGAGAAGGAAAGTAATACAGCATTAAAAGTAACACCTACAGGATTTCCAAAAATTAATCAAGAGATTAATGAAAGAACACAAAATGATTTAAAAGTAGCAGAGATGATTGGTTTACCAATTGCATTTCTCGTATTACTATTTTCATTTGGTAGCCTTTTGGCATCTATTTTACCGATTGTAAATGGCGCGCTTAGTGTCATTAGTACGATGGGGATTTTATATTTTATAGGTAGCGACAAAGAGTTATCTATTTTCGTATTAAATGTTGCACCGATGATTGGACTTGCACTATCCATTGATTTTGCACTGTTATTTGTGAATCGTTTTCGAGAGGAAGTTGCGAAGAGAACGGTGAAAGAAGCGATAGCGATTACGTATCAAACGGCAGGACGTGCGATCGTATTTTCAGGATTATGCGTATTCGTTGGTTTATCAGGCTTATTTTTCTTTAAAATTGATTATATTCAGTCTGTTGCCATAAGCGGGATGATTGTTGTGATTATGAGTATTTTATTCTCACTTACACTTCTTCCAGCACTGTTATCTTTAATTGGAAAACGAATATTAAAAAAGAATCAAGTAGCACATACACCGGCAAAGGCATGGCGTAAATTTGCACAATTTGTAATGAAACATCCAATCATAATGATTATTGCTGTTACAACATTTATTGTTATTTGTTTATTACCGCTACGTACAGCTAATTTGCAGTTTCCTGGTGTTGAAGCGTTACCTGAAAAGAGTGACACTAGAGTTGCTTATGAGAAATATGAAGAAGCATTTAATAAAACGGTTCAAACACATGCTGATGTTACATTAGTAGTAGAGACGAAAAAAAATATAAAAGAAAAAGAGAGTTTACAAAAGATAGAAGAAGTTGTTCAAAAGTTAAAAGATGATGAGAAAGTATATGAGGTAAGAAGTTTATACGATGGGTTAACCGGAATGAAAGCAGATCAAGTTGCTGGTATATTGCAGTCGCCAGAAGCGGCAAAAATAGCTCCTGTATTTGAAGCGTACTCAAAAGGAAATAAGACAATAATAGAAGTCTTTTTGGATACGAAGCCTCGTACAGAAACTGCGAAACAGTGGGTTCGTGATTTCAAAAGTAATTATAAAGAAAATGATGTTACGTACTACCTAGGCGGAATGACGACGTTCCAAAAAGAGTTAGAAGATGAAATTAAAGATAAAGTTGCAATTGGTATGTCAGTTATATTCGGATCAACCTTTGTCATTTTATTATTTGCATTCCGTTCTATACTCATTCCAATTAAGGCAATTATTATGAACGTACTTAGTTTAAGTGCAACAATTGGAATTGTCGTTTGGTTATTTGAGGGTGGTCATTTTGGTTTAGAAGCGAGTCCTGTTTTATTTGTATTACCAATCTTCATTTTCGGCCTTGTATTTGGGCTTAGCATGGATTATGAAGTATTTCTTATTTCACGTATTCATGAGCTTTATGAAGAAACAGGAGATAATGATCAAGCAACGTTAGAAGGGCTCGTTTCAACGAGTAGAATTATAACGTCAGCTGCTTTAATTATGATCGTTGTAACGGGTGCGTTCGCATTTACTGATATTTTACCAGTAAAGCAAATGGGTCTTGGCGTGGCATTAGCGATATTCCTTGATGCAACCGTTATTCGTCTTATGCTTGTACCAAGCTTAATGAAGTTGTTTGGAGACTGGAATTGGTGGCTGCCATTTCGGAAAAAACGAGAAAAATCATCATAAAAAAATACTCATCTTATAGATGAGTATTTTTTTATGAATAGCAAGGCCTACATTTTGCAAATAGTATGTGATAAGAACATTACATATAAGTAGGTGAAGGCAATGTTTCGTTATTTCAAATTTAAGCTAAATGATACAGTACAATTTTCAGAAAACGATGGGCATATGTATCGCATTGTCGGTTATCGATTAGAAAAAGGATTTTATCCAAAAGATGAATGGACTCATATCATTTATGAACTGCTTAGAGAGTTTGATGGATATACGATGGACGCAGAAGAGGAGGAACTTGTAAAGGTTATTCAAGTAGAGGATGAGTATTACAAAATACAAGAGCTATCGGGCTATCGGTATCCAGTAAAAATGAAGCAAAAGCAGCAAGTTATGAAAGGAGAGAAAATAGACGACTTATTAGATACATACAACGACTATAAACGATTGGCGGATTTCTTCAAAGATTTATCGTATGAGCAAAAAGCTGAAGAAGTATTGCAGGAAATGAAAAGGCTTAGAGCGTGAGGGGCAGTCGATTATAAGGCTGTCCTCTATTTTTGACGATGCATCAAAGCGTGTTTTCCGTTACAATGAGAGAATCAATAGAAATAAGGTGATATAGTATGGAAACAAAGAAGAAGGGCGAATGGTGCGAAATTACTGTACCGGCTAAATGGACTGGTATAAGTATCGAATCGTTATTAAAAGTAGAATGGGAACTACCGAAAAAGTTATTACATCAGCTTCGTATGGAAAAAGGTGTTACTGTTAACGGTGAACAGAGAAGATGGAATGAGCTTTTAAAAGAGGGCGATAAATTCCAAGTTCACATGTTTATGGAGGAAGAGTACGGTGTAGAGCCAGAATATGGTGAGCTACACGTAGTATATGAAGATGATCACGTACTTATCGTAAATAAACCAGAGAAAATGGACACGCACCCTGCCGAAAAAGGTGGAACGGGAACACTTGCAAACCTTGTTGCTTTTCATTTTCAAATGCAAGGTTTAGAGACGAAGGTTCGCCATATTCATCGTTTAGATAAAGATACGACAGGTGGTGTCGTGTTTGCTAAACATAGAATTGCTGGCGCGATTATGGATCGTTTATTAATGGAACGAAAAATAAAAAGAACGTATGCTGCGCTTGTTGAAGGGAAAGTGAAAAAGAAGAAGGGTACAATTGACGCTGCTATTGGAAGGGATCGACATCATGCTACGAGACGTCGTGTTTCCCCAAAGGGTGATGAAGCTATTACATACTATAAAGTAGAAAAGTATTTTAAAAAGCACAATACAACCTTTGTAACCTTACAATTAGAAACAGGTAGAACGCATCAAATTCGTGTGCATATGAGCCATAATGGTAATCCGCTAGTTGGGGATGTGTTATATGGTGGACAAACAACATATATGTCAGGGCAAGCGTTACATGCAATGAAAATTAATTTCTTGCATCCAATTACGAAAGAAGAGATCGAAATTGATGTACCGTTTCCTACAAAATTAAACAATATAATGAAAGAATTTCAAAGGGAAAATGTGTAAAGTGTAAGTTTTAATTTGAGAAAAGTAAATTTTTGCAGGAATTTCTCTAAAAGAAGCGAAGCCGTAAAGAGAAAAGAGAGGTGAGAATTACTTGGTCAAATATAAATATATACTAGGAATATTTTTCGCTTGTCTTTTATTTACCCTATGCATCTATCCATATTTACCAGAACGTTTGGCAGTACATTGGAACGAAAATGGTGGGCCGAACGAATTTATGAGTAAACAAGTTGTTGTTGCATTTATTCCGGTTCTTATTATTTTTTTACATGGATTTGTGTATATTATTTCACATAATATATATAAGTTTAATGGAGGAGAGCATTTCATTATAGGCGGATTTATAAAGACGATTACTTTATTTATGTTGTTTATTCATATGCTTATTCTCGTTATTAATTTTGGAAGTTTTATATCCTTTCAGACAGGATTAACGATCGGGATTAGTATGTTTCTTTTTATGCTTAGCAAAGATTTTAAAAAGATAAAGGGTAAAGAAAAAGATCCAATTAAATTACAAAAAATTCGTTTAGTGAGTAGACGAATTTTTCAAGTGATGGCATGTGGTATACTGTTTTCCTTGTTTTTGAACTTGAAGTGGGGATTTTATGTATTGCTTAGCGTAATAAGTTGCGGATCTATTTTGTTTATGTCCTACATTTTATATTCATACATAATAGAAAGTTACGAAACTTAAAAAGAGTCTTCTCATTATGAGAAGACTCTTTTTATCTATTTACTTCGTAATAAATTGTTGTGTCCAGTAGTTACCGCTTTCTACATAACCAACACCGATGTGAGTGAAGCCGTTATTTAAGATGTTTGCACGGTGTCCAGCACTGTTCATCCAAGCTTGTACTACCTCTTCAGGTGTACGTTGGCCTTGAGCGATGTTTTCACCTGCAGATGTATAAGAAATACCAAATTTCTTCATCATGTCAAACGGAGACCCGTATGTAGGGCTGTTATGATCAAAGTAGTTATTTTTTTGCATATCTTCAGATTTAACACGCGCTACTTTGCTTAATTCAGTATCGATTTTTAGTGCTGGTAAGCCTTGTTTTGTACGCTCAGCGTTTGTTAATTCAACAACACGTTGTTCGAACTCGCTTAAAGATTTTGCTTCTTCAGCAGGCTTTTGCTCAGCAGGTTTTTGTTCTGTAGGTTTTTGCGTATTATTGTTTTCAGCAGGCTTTTGAGCTTCTGGCTTTTGTTCAGCAGGCTTTTGCTCAGCAGGTTTTTGTTCAACAGGCTTTTGAGTTTCTGGCTTAGCTGTTGGTTGCTCAGTTACAACATTTTCAGTAGGTTGTTGACCAGGAACGAAGCAATTTGGTTGGAAGTTTCCTTGTTGCCATTGTGCTAATGATTCAACTCCCATAGATTGTAAGAATGCTTGTAACTCTTGTTGGTTCATTTGCTTCATCATCACTTTTGAATGCTGAATATTTTGAACATTTATGTTAGATGGTTGTACTGTTGCAGCTTGTGCATCTAAAGAAGATACTCCTAAAGTAAGAGCTGTTGCAGCAGCTACAGATAATAAAACACGCTTTTTCATGATGTGTGTCCCCCTATATAAAGTTTTAATTTGTTTTCACACGATTTGTTTTTGACAGCCTGTCTGACTGACAAATCCATCGTAGCATACAATTTACGAGAAAAAAGATGGAAAAAAATTCATAGACTTAAAATTTACCTAATTTATCCTAAGGAGAGAAAAGGAGAGAAATAAGAGAAACGTAGAGTGTAAAAGGAATTTTCAGCATTTTTATACTTCGTTTTAATAGGAGGTTTTTGGATAAATGTACCTATATTGAAAATGAAGAATCCTATTGTATCAATGGTTTGAACGTTTTTTTAAGGAATATACTGGATTGTTTTTTACAAAACTGTAATGTTTCTGTTGTTCTTTTTTATAATAAAGTAACATATTTTTAATGTTGTAGCAGACAAAAAAGCGGCTATCTCTTTACATAGACGAAGGAGATAGCCGTTTTCCTATTATTACGTATGTTACGAGTTAGTTTCAATTGCTTCTAATAATAAATCTACAATGTGAATTCCTCTCATTTTATGAGAAAGACCTTCACGTTCAATACCTAGTTTCATTTGTAATAGGCACCCTGGATTTGCAGTGACAATTGTTGCTGCATCTGTTTCATGTACACGGTCCATTTTATAATCTAGAAATTCCATTGATAATTCTGAGTGTACAATGTTGTATATACCAGCCGAACCACAGCAGCGATCCGCATCTTTCATTTCACGGTATGTTGCGCCTTGAATGGCTTCTAGTAGCATACGAGGTTCAGAAGATGTTCGCATAACGTTACGTAAATGGCAAGAATCTTGATACGTAATAATTTGCGGCGTGAGTCGTAAGTCAGTTCGTTTATGGAAATCTAGTTCTACTAGAATAGCGGTAATATCTTTAATTTTAGAAACAAACTGCTTTGCACGTTCAGCCCATTCTGGATCATCTTTTAGAAGATAATCATAGTCTACGAGGTAAGCCCCGCAACCACCTGCATTCGTAATAATATAGTCGATGTTTAAGTCTTCGAATGCTTTTATATTTCGTTTCGCTAATTCTTTTGCTCCACTCTTTTCACCAGCATGTCCATGTAATGCACCGCAGCAACTTTGTGTTTGCGGGATAACGATATCACAACCGGCTAATTGAAGAAGTTTCATCGTTGCGTTATTTGTTTCTAAAAACATCGTATCCATTAAACAGCCTGTGAAGAATGCAACTTGTTTTTTCTTTGTACTTTCAGCAGATAAAAATGTAGGACGATCTTTCATTGCTTTCATTTTAGGGACTTTTGGTAAAACGAGATCCATCGTTGCAAGTGTTTCAGGGAATAACTTCATAATACCTGTTTTATGAGTTAACGTTTGTAAGCCGGAACGTTGGTAAAATCCGATAAGTCCAGTTAAAGTTCTCATTCGATTTTGATGTGGGAATAATCCTTCAAAAACGATTTTACGAACGGCTTTCACTGGCATAGAGAATTTTTTATTTTGATTAATAATATCACGGGCTTCTTCTAATAAATGTCCATAATTCACACCAGATGGACAAACAGGTTCACAAGCACGACAGCCAAGGCAAACGTTTAAAGTATTTTCAACATCTTCATCTGGCTCGATTAAACCATCAACGACAGCTTTCATTAATGCGATACGTCCGCGCGGTGAATGTGATTCTTTATACCCAGATTGAATGTAAGTAGGGCAAGTAGGTAAGCAGAACCCGCAGCGCATACAGTTTAGTAGCTCATCTTCACTTAATCGTTCTTTAAATTCCTTTTGAATGTTTTCTTTATTTAATGTTGTCATCGCTCAACCACCACTCTTTTACGAGTGTCTTTCGCGAACATCTTTCCAGGATTCATAATGTTATTTGGATCGAAGGCTTGTTTAATCCCTTGCATAGCGGCAATACCTTCTTTACCTAATTTCATTTCTAAATAGGGAGCTTTCATCGCCCCAACACCATGTTCACCAGTAATCGTACCACCAAGCTCAATTGCTTTCGCAAATATTTCAGCAAAAGCTTGTTCAGCACGGTGCATTTCTTCTTCATTACGGGCATCTGTCATACAAGTTGGATGTAGGTTTCCATCACCAGCGTGTCCAAACGTACAAATAGGAATATTAAATTTTTTTGCGATGGCATTAATAGCTTCAACCATCGGAGCAATTTGTGAACGAGGTACTGTTGCATCTTCTAATATTGTCGTCGGTTTTAATCTTGCAAGTGCTGATAGTGCGCTACGGCGTGCTGTACGAAGTGCATCTGCTTCCGCTTCATCTTTTGCAACGCGAACATCAACTGCATTCATAGAGTGGCAAACGTTAGCCATTTTTTCAATATCTCGATCGACCACTTCGGGTGGACCATCTTGTTCAATTAATAAAATTGCTTTTACGTCAGTTGGTAAACCGATTTGTGCAAACTCTTCTACAACTTCAATTGTCGGTTGGTCTAAAAACTCAAGTGTCGCTGGAATAATTTTATTTGCAATAATAGAAGAAACAGCACGTGCAGCTTCATTAATATCTTCGTAGAGTGCCAGCATTGTTTTCTTCGTTTCAGGCATAGGAACAAGTTTTAATATCGCTTCTGTTACTACTCCAAGTGTTCCTTCAGAACCGATAAATAGACGAGTTAAATCGTAACCAGCAACATCTTTTGCTAATTTACCACCAGTACGAATGATATCACCATTTGGTAAGACAAGTTCAAGACCCATTACATAATCACGTGTTACACCATATTTTAACCCACGTAATCCGCCTGAGTTTTCATTAATATTACCGCCGATTGTAGAAATTTTCATCGAGCTTGGATCTGGCGGATAAAATAATCCCTTTTCTTCTACTGCTTTAATAATATCAAGTGTAATGACACCAGCTTGTACGGTAATTGTTAAATTTTCTTCATCAATCTCTAAAATATTGTTCATATGGCGGAAAATAAGGACGATACCGCCTTCTAGTGGACAAGTTCCTGCACAAAGGTTTGTTCCAGAACCACGAACATACACAGGGATTTTGTGAGAGTTACATACTTTTAACACTTCAGCTACTTCATTTGTATTACGAGGAGCAATGACTGCATCAGGCATTGCTTGGAAGTTTGGAGTGGCATCATAACTATAAGTTAAGCGCCCCATATTGGATGTATCTACATTATCTTCGCCAACAATGGATACGAATGAATGAATAATTTGCTTTTCTAACATTGGAAATCCCCCTCAAACTGTTAACGTGTTTAGTCATAATAAAAACGTTGTAACAGTGCTTTCATTATAATGATAAAAAAGTTGGAGGATTCTTTCTATGTATAATCATCTGAAGATTAATCTGTTTTATCGTTCTTTTTTGTATGATTATCTAATAAAAGGAGTGCGAAGTATAAAACATTTAAATCTTTGAATTGTTTCGGATCAAGTCCGGTATGTTCTTCAATTTTTTTTAGTCGGTAATGCAATGTATTAATGTGTATATGTAATTGCTCAGCTGTCTGTTTATAAGATTGGTTATAATCGATAAATAAACGTAAAGTGTGCATGAGCTCAGGAGATTGTACTAAGTTTTCAATGGTACGCTCTAGAAACTGTTCTCGCGTTTCGATAGAAATATCTTGTAAGCACATTTCTAAACGTAAATCTTCATTAAATACAATTTTTTTCGTTTCAAGTGACACAGAAAGCGCTCGTAGTGCTTGTTCATATGATATGTGCATCTTGCTTGGCGTAACGGTTTGCCCAATCCCCATATATAAAGGGATAGAAAATAAAGTTTCACAGTCATGTTTTAACCGTTTTAAAAATAGGTAAGTTTGTTCTTTAGAGCTCATCGCTGAAAATAAAATAAATCGATCATTTCCCCAGCGAACAAATAGATGGTCTTTTGCTAATAGATTGCGAATATGTTGCCAAACTTTACGCTGGAGCATCGTATCATTTTGATCAATCGAAAACAAAATAAGTTGTTTCTTCTTATATAAATCAACGCCAAGTGTTTTTGCACGATCGAGAAAACTTGAAGACCAGTCTGTATTTTGAAGCCAATCAAAGACAAATGCTTCATAAGAACGGTGTTCAAGTTCTAATTGCTCTAAAAAATAGTTTTCATGAATTAATAATTCGGTCATCTTCCGTAATATTTCTCCGTATTGTGAAATATTGTCGGGTTCTCCTGTAATTCCAATAACACCAATTACTTCGTCATGAAATAGTAAAGGAAGATTCATCCCGGCTTTTACACCTTGCAACCGTCGTTCATCTTCTTTTGTAATGATGACGGTTTTCTTTTGTTTCGCGCAGCGGAGTGCTCCCTCATGAAATTGACCGATTCTTTTTGCATCTGTACTGGCGATAATAACACCTTGTATATTAATGATAATAATATTTTCTGTAATTAGTCTGCGTACTTCCCGTACAATTTTATTCGCTAAATCAGGAAAAAGCATAATTTGCACACCTCAAATTCTATTTGTTGTACATTATATATGTAAGTTGAATAAGAAAGGAAGATTTCACACTTTCCACACATTTATTTGTTATTTTACAATTATAACGAAATCATTCGAAAATGGAGGGAATCTTTTGAGAAAGTATGTTTTTCTTCTCTGTTTTTTATTTCTATTAGTAGGGTGTCAAGGAAGTTCATATACACCAATTACTGAAGATAAGAGTATTATTATAACAACGAATATAAAAGAAGGCAGTATTAGTTTTATTGATAAAAAAACTAATAAATTAATTACGACATGGGAATTAAATGAACCGATGGCAGGAATTGCACTACTTCCAAACGGCGAGGACATACTTGTATATGGTAAGCAGTTAGAATACATGTATGTATATTCACTAGCAGAAGGAAGGCAAGTGGAAAAATATAAAACTGGAAAAGGCATTGTAAATGTGGTTGTATCAGAAGATAAAAAACAATTGTTTGCCGCCGATCAAAATGCACAAAAGGTTAGGTTCTTTACGATAGAAGGGAAAGAGACAGGAAGTGTTTCAACAGGAAAAGGACCGATAACCCTGGTAGAGTATCATAACCAGTTATCTGTACTAAACTTTTATGATACGAAGCTAACGACAATTGATACAAAGAAAAAAGAGGTTATACAATCCTTTATGATTCCACCAGCATCAACAGGAGCAACGATTAGTCCGGATGGAAAAGAGATATGGATTGGCGGACATGGTGATGGAAATCAAGTGAATGAGAAAGTATTAGTGTATTCTTTACAGAGCGGCGAAATGGTACGTTCTTTACACGCTCCGTTTATGCCTGTGAACATAACGAAAGATAATAAGTACGTATATGCATTAAGCCATGGTTCGAATACGCTTAGAAAATTTGATATTAGTACGTATAAAGAGGTAGCTTCCGTTGAAGTAGGCTCGAATCCATTTGCATTTTTGAAAAGCGGGGCAGAAGGATATGTAGCAAGTTATGATAGTGATGAAGTGTGCGTCATGGATATGAAGAGTATGAAAATAAAACAAACAATTAAAGTCGGAAAAGGACCATTTCAACTCATAGAGAGGGAAGGGAAGGACAATGGGTAAATATAGAGTGCTAGTTGTAGATGATGAAAGTGACATGAGGCAACTTGTCGGAATGTACTTAGATAACTTCGGATACGAGTGGGGAGAAGCTGAAAATGGAAAAGAGGCTCTTAAAAAATTAGAGTCAGATCATTATGATTTCGTTGTATTAGATATTATGATGCCAGAGATGGATGGACTTTCAGTTTGCAAAGAGATTCGAAAAACGTCAGATGTGCCAATTATATTTTTAACGGCAAAAGGTGAAGAGTGGAATAGGGTGAACGGTTTACGCATGGGAGCAGATGATTATATTGTAAAGCCGTTTAGTCCAGGTGAATTAATTGCTCGTATGGAAGCTGTACTAAGACGTTATACAAAGCAAGAACAGCAAGAGGAGATTCAATTTGGTCCCATTCTTATTAATGAAAAAAGTAGGAGGATTGAGGCAGATGGCGATCCGATTTCTCTTACAGTAAAGGAGTTTGATTTACTATATTTCCTTTGCCAACATACAGGACAAGTATTTAGCCGGGAACAATTGCTTGAAAAGGTGTGGGGGTATGATTATGCGGGAAGTACAAGAACAGTAGACACACATGTGAAAACGATGCGTTTGAAACTTGGAGAAAGTGGAAACTACATTCAAACTGTTTGGGGTGTAGGCTATAAATTTGAGGTGTAACGTATGTTTACGATGGTACAAAAGCTTTGGCTTACAGTAGTATGTGCAGTATGTGTAACAGTTTCCTTTCTTTATTTTGTATCTTTATACTCGTATGAAAAGTTATACGTTGATAATTTAAAAGACTCATTAGTAATGGAAGGAAAGCGTCTTGCAACGCAATATGATAAGAATGAAGGAATGTCAACTTTTGAAGAGAAAGTAAGAGCATTTGATCAAATATCTAGTTCAGACGTTCTTTTCGTTTCCAATCCACGTGATCTAAGCGCATGTTTGCCTTTTGATGTGCATCATCATTCTCTTATAAGTGAAGGGGATAGACAAACACTACTAGATGGTAAAACGGTGACAAAGGTAGGATATGAAGAACATTTTGATCGGAATATTATGGGTGTTGTTATCCCTGTTTTAGATAATAAAAAGTTAGTTGGAATTGTATATTCTTATATTCCTTTAAAAAGTATAAAAGACTTAATATATGATATGGGTCTTATTTTAGCCCCGCTAGCAATTGCTATGATTTTAATTACGATATGGATTGGGAGAAAAATTATTATAGCGATTACGAAGCCGCTTTCGCAAATGGAGCGGGTTGCCAATCATTTCGCTACTGGAGATTTCTCGGAGCGGATTACCATTTCTTCAGAAGATGAAATTGGACGATTAGGAAAAGCATTTAATAAAATGGCGCATTCTTTAGAAACAGAAGATGTAAAGCGTAAGGAATTTTTGGCTAACGTTTCGCATGAACTTAGAACACCGCTTAGTTATATAAAAGGATATAGTGAGGCTATCTTAGATGGTGTAGCAAAGGGACCGCAGCAAGAAAAAGTGACGCAGCTTATTCATAAAGAAGCGGATCGTATGCAGCGTCTCGTTCATGATTTATTAGATTTAGCGCAACTAGAAGGTGAACATTTTCCTCTAAAGAAGCAACCTATTGTGTTCTCGCAGCTTATTGAAGATGTGTTAGATACGTATGAACTAAAGTTTATAGAAAAAAAACTTCGTATTTCAACGAATTTAAATCCTGAAATTATCGTAATGATTGATGAAGATCGTATGCAACAAGTTCTTCATAACGTGTTAGATAATGCGATACGGTATACAAATCAAAACGGGAATATCATAATAACGCTAGAGCAAATAGACGATTACTGTAAGTTGAAAATAAAGGATACAGGAATAGGTATTGATGCAGAGCATTTAGAGAATCTTGGTGAGCGTTTTTACCGAGTTGATAAAGCGAGAAGTCGCCAACATGGTGGAACAGGTTTAGGTCTTGCGATTGTAAGGCAAATTGTTCATATACATGATGGTGAGTGGAAAATAGAAAGTGAAAAAGGTAAGGGAACAACAGTATTTATTAAATTAAACATACAAGATGAAGAAAGCATGTTCTAATGTGAAGGACATGCTTTTTCAATTGAATGTAAATGAATATAGGAATAGATATAAATTAATAGCAAATAAATATTAAAAATTTGACTATTTTATGAACAAAACATTTGTACTTCTTACCAATTCGTTCTAAAATAGGTATGGATGCTAAGTTCTTATAAATCGTTTCAATTGTTGTTTGGAAGATACTGAGGTGATTTAACTGGAGTACAAATCTATTAAACCGAAAAAAATTTACGAAGAAGTATCTGAAGCTATTTTAACAATGATTAAAAATGGTACGTTAAAACCTGGTGACAAGCTACTTCCTGTGCATCAATTAGCTGAGCAGTTTCAAGTTGGCAGATCTGCTGTTCGTGAAGCGTTAAGTGCGCTAAGAGCGATGGGCTTAATTGAAATGAAGCAAGGAGAAGGCACATATGTGAAGAACTTTGATTCTTCTTCATTAACAAAATCATTAAACAATAGATTATTAATGAAGAAAGAAGATATTTTGAATTTATTAGAAGTGCGAAAGGTGCTTGAAGTGGGGGCAGTTCGAGCAGCAGCGGCAAAACGTACGGAAGATAATTTGCAAAATATGAAACATTGGTTAGATGAAATGGCAAAGAGCATTGGAGATGAAAAGGCTGGCGAAAAAGCAGATTTTCAGTTCCATATGGGAATTGCAGAGTCTTCGCATAATAGCATTTTGCTTGAACTCATGAATCATGTTTCAGAGATGATTGCTGAAACGATTGGTGAATCAAGACGCATTATTTTATATGGTGAACAAACGACATCAGAACGACTTATAGAAGAGCATCAAGTTATATATGATGCGGTTTTAAAACAAGATGTAGAATTAGCGCAGCAAGCAATGCTAGATCATTTAACAAATGTAGAACATATTGTCACAGGTAGAAACGATATAAATTCGTAATTTAATCTTTAAAAAATCTAATTTTCTGATAAAATAGAGAAAGATTAAGTAAGCGTTTTCTTTAGAAAAGGGAGAGGATAGGTCATGGTTGAGCCTATTTCTTTTCTCTCAAGTCATCTGATGACCATATGTTTGTTGGCGAAGTTGTAAAGAGGGGGAGTAATAATTATGAAAGTTACTTTATTTGTTACTTGTTTAGTCGATATGTTTGAAACAAATGTCGGTAAAGCAACAGTTGAAGTGTTGGAGCGTTTAGGTTGTGAAATTGAATTTCCGGAAGCACAAGTTTGTTGTGGTCAGCCTGCTTATAATAGCGGCCATGTAGAAGCAGCAAAAGAAGCGATGAAACATATGATTGAGACTTTCGAAGATGCAGAATATATCGTTACGCCATCTGGCTCTTGTGCGACAATGTTTCATGAGTATCCGCATGTTTTTAAAGATGACCCGAAATGGGCTAAACGTGCACAAAAGGTTGCTGATAAAACATATGAATTTACACAATTTATTGTAGATGTTTTAAAAGTGACAGATGTGGGTGCAAGTTTACCAGGAATAGCTACTATTCATAAGTCTTGTCATATGACACGCCTGCTTGGAGTAAAAGAGGCACCAGGAATTTTATTGTCTAATGTAAAAGGATTAACTGTGAGAGAACTGCCAAACGTGCAAAATTGTTGTGGGTTTGGGGGAACGTTTTCAGTTAAGATGACTCCGATTTCTGAGCAAATGGTAGATGAAAAAGTAGATAGTGTAATGGAAACAGGTGCTGATTATTTAATCGGTGCAGATTGTGGGTGTTTGTTAAACATTGGCGGACGAATTGAGCGTTTAGGAAAAGAAGTAAAAGTAATGCATATTGCTGAGGTACTGAATAGTCGCTCATGAAGGGGGAACATAAGCTATGTCTATGAAAATCAGTGAGAAAAAATTTAATGATCGCGTAGGCGATGGAATTCAAGATTCGTTTATGCGCGGAGCAGTATCTTCTGCACAAACGCGTTTATATACGAATCGATTAAAAGCAGCGGACGAATTGGGAAACTGGGAAGAGTGGCGTGAACTAGGTGAACAAATTCGTCAACATACGTTAGAAAATCTTGATTATTACTTAATGCAGTTAAGTGAAAATGTATCAAAAAGAGGCGGCCATGTGTACTTTGCGAAAACGAAAGAAGAAGCAGCAAAGTATATTCAAGACGTCGCGAAAAAGAAACAAGCGAAAAAAGTAGTGAAATCAAAGTCGATGGTAACAGAAGAAATTAGTATGAACCATGCGCTTGAAGAAATTGGTTGTGAAGTGTTAGAAAGTGACTTAGGAGAGTATATCTTGCAAGTAGATAACGATCCACCTTCACATATTATTGCGCCTGCACTTCATAAAAATAGAACGCAAATTCGCGATGTATTTAAAGAAAAACTTGGCTATGAAAATTCTGATGATCCATATGAGATGACAAAGTTTGTTCGTAAACAACTTCGTGAGAAATTTATGGATGCAGAAATTGGTGTGACGGGTTGTAACTTCGCTGTTGCAAATACGGGATCTCTTTGTTTAGTAACGAACGAAGGTAATGCGGATCTTGTTATGTCGATTCCGAAAACACAAATAGCAGTAATGGGTATGGAACGTATGGTTCCGACGATGGAAGAGTTAGATGTTTTAGTTGGTTTACTATGCCGTAGTGCGGTAGGTCAAAAGTTAACAAGTTATGTAACAGTAGCAGGACCAATTCAAGAAGAGGAAGTTGATGGACCTGAAGAGTTCCATTTAGTTGTTGTTGATAATGGTCGTTCTCAAATTCTTGGATCTGAATTCCGTTCAGTATTGCAATGTATTCGTTGCGCAGCTTGTGTAAATGTATGTCCTGTATATCGTCACGTTGGTGGACATTCATATGGATCGATTTACTCAGGACCAATCGGTGCGGTATTAACACCACTTTTAGGTGGATATGATGATTACAAAGAGCTTCCTTATGCATCTAGTTTATGCGGAGCATGTACAGAGGCTTGTCCAGTAAAAATTCCATTACATGATTTATTATTAAAGCATCGCCAAGTAATCGTTGAACAAGAAGGACGTGCGCCACTTGCAGAAAAATTAGCGATGAAAATGTTTAGTATGGGTGCTTCTTCAGCTGCATTATACAAAATGGGATCAAAAATGGCACCAGCAGCAATGAGTCCATTCACATCTGGTAACCGTGTATCAAAAGGTGTTGGACCACTTAAAAACTGGACGGATATTCGTGAATTCCCAGCGCCAAGTAAAGAAAGATTCCGTGATTGGTATAAAGATCATAAGAAAGGCGGGAATAAATAATGGCAGGATTAATTCAAAACCGTGATTCCTTTCTAGATAACATTGCAAAAGAACTTGGGCGTGCGCGTAAAAGAGAAGGTGTCGAGCGTCCAGTATGGAAAAGTAATGTGAATATAGAAACGTTAAAAGATTATTCACAAGAAGAATTACTAGAAGTATTTAAAAAGCAATGTACAAACATTCATACAACTGTAGTAGAAACGACAAATGATCGTTTGTATGAAGACCTTCAAAAAGTAATCATGGAAAACGGCGGGGGACCTATTTTATTATCAGCAGATGAACGCTTTGATGCATATGGTTTAACATCTTTATTTAAAGAAGAACTTCCAAAGCGAGATATTGAAGTAAACGTATGGGATCCAGAGAGAAAAGACGAAAATATGCGTATAGCTGAAAAAGCGAATATCGGTATTGCATTTAGTGATTATACATTAGCTGAATCTGGTACAATTGTTGTACAAAGTCATAAAGGGCAAGGACGTTCTTTACACTTTTTACCGACTGTATACTTTGCTATTATTCCACGTGAAACACTTGTGCCTCGTATTACGCAAGCAGTTCAGGATATGAACTCACGTGTAGAAAATGGCGAGACAGCGGCATCTTGTATCAACTTTATTACAGGACCTAGTAACTCTGCTGACATTGAAATGAATCTTGTTGTCGGAGTACACGGACCATTAAAAGCGGTATATTTCATCGTATAAAAGAGGGGAAAGCAGGCCAGAAAATGGCCTGCTTTTTTAGTAGAATAAAGGATAATATGAAGTAGAAGTTCTCTCCTTTTTTTGCTATGTTCTTTTGGAAAGGAGAGGAAGGGATGTTCACTTATATATATGCATTGTTAGTGGGTATGGTGTTTGGTTCTTTTTTTATGCTAATCGCAATAAGGGTTCCTTTAGGCGAGTCTATTATTACACCGCGTTCGCATTGTCATTATTGTAAGTATGTACTAAAGCCAAAAGAACTAATTCCAATCATTTCATTTTGTATACAAAGAGGGCGCTGTACGAATTGTAAGAGGGGAATTCCGATTCTGTACGTAGTATTTGAATTTGTAACCGGTACAATATTTTTTCTTACTGTATATATGATTGGAGTAGAACGAGAGCTTCTCATCATTTTATCACTTTTTTCGTTACTTCTTATTATTTCCGTTACAGATTATATATATATGTTAATTCCTGATCGTATTTTAATTTCGTTTGCTTTTCTGCTTATTTTAGAATGTATTTTTGTACCGTTAGTTACGTGGATAGATAGTATAGTTGGTAGTGGGGTTATACTCTTTTTGTTATATTGTATGCAAAAGATATATCCAGAAGGGCTTGGTGGAGGGGATATAAAATTACTCTCGCTACTTGGATTTATAGTGGGATTGAAAGGGGTTTTTATTATTTTATTTTTAGCGTCTTATTTTAGTCTTTGTTTTTTCGGGATGGGTATTTTATTAAAGCGTATAGAAGCAAGTAAACCAATTCCATTTGGCCCTTTTATTAGTCTTGGAGCAATATGTTATGTATTAATTGTGTATTCAAAATAGAGGGGGATAGAGAATGAATATATATATGGATGATCAAAGAAGTTGTCCGTTCGGATATGTGCCCTCAACTACAGTAGAAACTGCCTTGCAATTTGTTAGGGAGAATGAGGTAAATATTATTTCTCTCGACTTTAATATGGGATGGCGGCAGAGTAATGGATTTGATTTCGTAAATATTTTTTGTAAAGAGGGATTATATGTTAAGGAAATCCACTTTCACACAAATGATGTCATTGGTATGGATAAGATGAAACAAAGAATAGAGGGTGGAAAAGAACAAGGAGAGATTGAAGCAAGTATTATTGTGAAATATGTGGGGAGCTAAAAACTCCAAAGTTTAACTTTGGAGTTTTTAATGTTTCATATGTGCTTGTAAAGGAATAATCTCTTCTTGTTGAGCTGCTGCGATTACAGTCTCTTCCTGTTTAACATCAGGTGTTTTCTTTGTTAAGTAGTGATATACCATACCGACAAATACGGACCCGCCAATAATGTTACCGATTGTAACTGGAATTAAGTTATGAATAGCGCCTGCAAAAGAAATTGTATCAGGATGTGGTGATACTAAAGATAAAGCAAACAGTGATAAGTTTGCAATGCTATGCTCATAACCAGATAAAAAGAAAGTGAAAACGAGCATCATCATCATTAATATTTTGGCTGTGTCACCTTTCACTTGAGAAGGTAAGAAGCAGGCAAGACAGACAAGCCAGTTACATAAAATTGCTTTAAAGAATAATTGCATTGTAGGTGTATTCATCTTTCCTTCAACTACTTTATTCATTAAATGACCGTGATCAATCGCTTCGAAAATGCCAGTTGCGTAAAATAGTAAGGCAAAGAATAAAGCGCCCGCTAAGTTACCTGCATAACATGCAATCCAGTTGCGAAGTGTATCAGAAATCGTTGTTTCTTTTCTTAAAGTTGCTACTGTGAAGTACATTGTATTTCCAGTAAATAATTCAGCACCACCATATATAATAAGTACGAGGGCAATCCCGAAAAACATGGAAGCAGCTAAATAAGTTGCTGGTGAATCTGCAATGTGAAAAAAGTTACCTAATTTAAAACATAGTACAATAATAAAACCGATATAAATGCCCGCAAGTGCAGCACGAATGAAATATTGCATCGGATTTATATCTAGCATTTTCTTTTTGCTCTTAGCCAGTTTGACAACATAATCTAATCCTTGTTCTAGCATGAGTCATACGCTCCTTTAGTAAATCTTCTATAAATACTCCTTATATGAATAAAGTACATGGATTCGTTCACAGTTTCAATAAGTTTGTGCAATGTTTCACAAAAAGGACATACATAAAATAAGAAAGCGATTACAAAAGGTAGTATAATGGAATTTTTTCTAAAAATAGAGAGGGAATTGAAATAAAAAAGAAAAAGCGCTGTAATTACAGCGCTTTTTCGTCTAAATTCTTTTCTACTTTTACTTCTACTTCTTTCGAGAAGAACCAACCGCCAACTGCGATTCCAACTAATACAATCCAGAATGTAAGTTTCCACGGAGTAGATTCTGGGAATGAATGCGGAATTACATTTAATGCAGGGTGTGCTAATGTATAGATTGCTAACTTCACACCAACCCAACCTACAATTAAGAATGCTGCAGTTTCAAGTCCTGGTTTACGTTTTAATATTTGTACGAAAGCAGTTGCTGCAAATCGCATAATGATTAATCCAATAAGTCCACCTACAAAGATAACAACGAATTGCCCAGTATCAAGACTACCAATTGTACCTAGTCCTGTTTTCGGTAAAGTCATTGCTAATGCAACAGCAGCTAAAATTGAATCAACTGCAAAGGCGATATCAGCAACCTCGACTTTAAATACAGTCCACCAAAAATTCTCTTGTTTTTTCTTTGCTTCTTTTTCTTCTGTGTCTTCATCCGTATTCTTTTTAACATACGTTTTAAATAAGTGATTACCAGCGATAAACATAAGGTAAATAGCACCGATTGCTTGCACTTGCCATACATCGACTAAGAACGAAATCATAAATAACGATCCGAATCGGAAAACAAATGCCCCCGCTAATCCGTAAAATAGTGCTTTTTTACGTTTTTCTTCTGGTAAATGTTTTACCATAATTGCAAGAACAAGCGCGTTATCAGCCGCTAAAATCCCCTCAAGTGCAATCAGGATGAGTAATACCCAACCATACTCCAATAATAATGATACATCCATGTACATTCTCCTCTCATTTCTATAAGTACTAAATAAGTGAAGAATTTCCCCACTATTTAGTTTCCCCATACTCCTGCCTATTAACTTTGGAAGAATTTGGTAATGAATACAAAAAAGACCTCTGCCGTTAATAGGCAAAGGTCTTGCTAGACATATGTAATAAAAATGCCAACAAAGCCGGAAGAACTAAGTTCTACGTAATGACGACTTTGTTTCCAAGAAATATTCTTGGACGCTACTCCCCTTTGGAGATATGCTATTGTACTCTCATTATATGGATAATTTATACGGTTGTCAACCTGTTAAAATATCTTCGTTCGGATATTTTATTTTCCGGTTCTTTTTACGTGCAAATGAAAAAGCCAATGTTAACGGTCCCATTTTTCCAAAAAACATCATAAAGATAATAATAGCTTTTCCAATTATCGTTAAGTGTGGTGTTAAATTCATACTGAGACCGACTGTTCCAAATGCTGAAAATACTTCGAAAGCACTCATCAATAGAGGAACTCGCTCAGTAATACTTAAAATTAAAATAGCAGCAAAGATAAATGAAATGGAAATAATAGTAATGGTCAATGATTTGACAATGAGCGTATCTTTAATGGATTTTTTAAACACAACAATATCATCTTGTTCTTGTAAAAATTTAAATACGCCAAAAAACATAATTAAAAATGTTGTTAACTTAATTCCACCACCAGTTGAAGCACTACCAGCACCAATAAACATAAGAAGCATCATTAATAAAAGGGAAGGTTTTGTTAATGCAGAAATATCAACGGTATTAAATCCGGCAGTGCGCGTTGAAATTGCTTGGAAATAAGCAGCCATTCCTTCTTCAAATGGGGTAAAACCTCTCATAGAAAAAGAATTATGAAACTCGAATATGAAAATAAAAACGGTAGCAATAATATTGACGATTAGAGTAGAAGAGAGCATGAGTTTTGAATGTAATGTAAGGTTTTTAAAGTTCTTTTTTCGTTTTATATCTATGATCACTGTAAAACCGATTCCACCTAAAATAATGAGAGAAGAAATAACGAGATTGACGAGAATACTATGAGAATGGGACATTAAATTATCGCTCCACACAGAAAAACCGGCGTTGTTAAAGGCAGAGATCGAATGAAAAAAACTATAATAGAACCCTTTAGCAATTCCGTATTTTGGTACCCATTCAAAAGAGAGGAGCAAAGTAGCAATACATTCTACTGTAAAAGAGAATAGAAATAATGCTTTGGCAAGACGAATGACACCGCCAATATTCGTTTGATTTAGTGCTTGTTGTAACAAAATTCGGTTCTGAAGACCGATTTTTCTGCCAAGCATAATTGCAATTAAAACAGCAAAGCTCATAATGCCAAGACCGCCAACTTGTATAAGTGTTAAAATTACACATTGGCCAAATAAGGTAAATACTTTTCCAGTGTCCACAACACCAAGCCCTGTAACTGTACAAGCAGAAACCGTTGTAAATAAGGCATCGAGCCATGAAATAGATGTTGTTGTAGCAATTGGTAGTTTTAATAAGCATGTGCCGACAAGTGATAATACAATAAAAGATAGAGTAAGAACACGAGGAGGGCTCATGCTAATATTAATCCGTTTCATCTCACATATCGTTCCTTTCAGTTTGTTCTTACTAGTATGTGAAAAAGCGCTATTATGTATGTTGCAAATAGAAAGAGGCAGAGAATATCTGCCTCTAAGCCATATGTTATAGTATTATCCGCGTAATTGTTGTTGAGCTAAAGCAACAAGACGTTTTGTTACTTCGCCGCCAACTGAACCGTTAGAACGAGATGCTGTATCTGAGCCTAAGCTAACACCGAATTCTTGTGCAATTTCATATTTAAATTGTTCAAGTGCTTGTTCTGCACCTGGAACTAGTAATTTGTTTGTTTTTACCATGTTGACACACATCCTTTTGAGTAGTCCAGTTCAGCTAAGTTAAGTACTATCTAAACTGGTAATGTTATTTTATGTGGAAACGATGTACTCATACCCGGAAGTAATCGGTGTGATTAGAAGTTCTTGGATAGAAAAAAGAGTAGCAAAATTGCTACTCTTTTTTCAGTATTGTCGCTGTACCTTCCACGACAATATCATCGGATTGATTGTAGATGTTTGTTTGTAATGTAATGATTTTTTTATCATCCCGTTTTTTAATAACTTCTGCCACTACACGAAGTGTATCGCCGATTTTGACAGGAGCACGGAATGAAACGTTTTGGGATAAATAAATCGTATTTTTGCCTGGGAGTTTCGTTCCAAGAACGGTAGAAATAAAACTTGAAACGAGCATACCGTGAGCAATACGTTCTTTAAACATTGTCGTTTTTGCAAAAGAGTCTAAAATATGAATAGGATTTACATCTCCAGTCAATTTTGCAAAATTGATAACGTCCTCATCCGTAATTGTTTTTGTTAGAGATGCTTGATCACCGACTTGAATCTCATCATAACGAAGCTCCGGAACAGTTTGTGCTTCTTGGAATGGATTCATTTTGTCCTCCTTCTTTTCCATATCGAAAAATGTAAGCCATCTTGATGTAGTAGGAGGAAGAAAGAGTTTTGTTTGTGCTGCAGTTAGTTGCCACATTTTTCTTACTTGATGGAAGTAAATAGATTTTTTGAGTTTTCCTCGAACTGCTTTGCGAGTTCTAGTTGTTTGGACTTGAACTCTCCCAAAAAAACTTCTAACTGTTTTTGAACCTCTTCGCGTTGCGATTGTTGTTGTTCTATAAAGTGTTTTGTTGTTTCTTCAAATTGACCGCTAGTTTGAGTAAGAATAGACAAAGATGTTTTTGTAGGAGAAACAGTAAGTTGATGCATTTGAGTAGAAAGCTCATTCCATTTCCCTTGCCACTCGTTAATTTGATCATTTAAGGAGTTTCCAGTTAATTGCTTCACGTAATCTGTATATTGGTTATTGAACTGAGCTGTGAATTGTTGTAGTTCTTTTTCTAGTTCATTTACTCCTGATGTTAATTTATGCAAAGCGTCTTGTTGTTGTTTTAACGTTTCTAAAGTAAGTTGCTCTAATTGTTTCCCAGCTGAAGAGAAGAGGGAAAGAGATTGAGACCAGTTTTTCCAAAATGCATCGACTAATTCGTATGGTTTAGTTTCCATTGTTTGACCTCCAAATGTTTTTTTGCATATTGTGAACGCAGATTACTCTGCTGTACCACCAGGTGAAGATGAAGAATCCTTTTCATCCTTTTCTGGAGAAGTAGAAAATGGAAAGAATGCATTGGTGTATAACGTGAAAAACGTCCGCAACATATTTTGATAATGTTCAAAAGAAGTCGCACATGTTGATAAATATTGCTCTCCATATTCAGTTAAAGAATAAATTCTTTTTGCTGGCCCTCCATCGCTTGTATCCCAAGTAGAAGAAATAAGGTTTTCTTTTTCTAACTTGCGTAGTGTTCTATAAACATTACCTTGGTCAACAGAAGAAAAGCCGATGTCCATTAGCATTTGAATGAGTTTGTAACCATGAAGACTCCAGTCTTTTAGACAGAGAAGTAAGAAAGGAACTAAGAAGTTTTTTGGCATGGAGTTTGGTTGTTTCGCTTGGTTTTTTTCCAAACTTTCTGGGTGTTCTGGTTCATTATGTAGCATGATTGTGCATCACCTCATGAATCAGTTAGATGGAATTTTTTGCTTATAAGTGCAATTTACACCTATCTGTTTTTAATGTCAATACATTTGTTGGAAAATAAAGAAAAATAAAATATAGACTTGAAGTTTTATTCAGAATATTAGAAAATAGTGAATAGGTTGAATTGTTTCAAAAACAAAAAAGGGAGTGTAGGCGAAGTGATTGATCAAAAATTCGATCCATTGCAAGCATGGAAAAATGCTTATGAACAAACCGAAACATTTTGGGGAAAAGCGCTCAATGAAACAATTAAAACAGAAGAATATTCTGCTTGGATGGGCAGCGTTCTAGACTTGAATTTGTTTTATCAAAAAGCATTAAATGATACGACAAAAAGTTATTTAGAACAAGTGAACGTGCCAACGAAAGAGGATATCGCTAGAGTAGCTACGCTTGTTATTAACTTAGAAAATAAAGTTGATAATATTGAGGAAGTTCTAGAAGAGAAAGTGGATTCGTTAGGACAAGCTCCTACATTAAAGCGTGATGTTACGAAAGTAAAACAAGATATTCGCACGTTAGAAGCGAAAGTTGATCAAATTTTAGAATTGCTAGAAAAGCAAAATGCAGTACTAGCTAAACTACAAGTACCTGTAAAAGAAGAAGTAAAGCCGGCGAATAAGCCAGAAAATAAAAAATGATAATAGCGTTTGTTTACAACGTGTAAAAGAGAGAGGGAGAATCTCGTTTTCACGTATAAACAACGAAACATAATTAATATATGGACTCTATTAGTATGAGTACCAAAATGATTCATAATAATCGTTCACAAATTCATTTAAGGGGGAAAAGAAATGGTTCAATTAAATGGCAAAGTAGCAATCGTAACAGGTGGGGCAAAAGGAATTGGAAAAGCAATTACAGTAGCATTAGCACAAGAGGGAGCAAAAGTAGTTATTAACTATAACAGCAGTAAAGAAGCAGCTGAAAACTTAGTAAATGAACTAGGAAAAGAAGGGCATGACGTTTATGCAGTTCAAGCGGATGTTTCTAAAGTAGAAGATGCAAACCGACTTGTAGAAGAAGCTGTGAATCATTTTGGTAAAGTGGATATTCTTGTTAATAATGCTGGTATTACAAGAGATCGTACATTCAAAAAATTAAATCGTGAAGATTGGGAACGCGTAATTGACGTGAACTTAAGTAGTGTATTTAATACGACAAGTGCGGTACTTCCATACATATCGGAAGCAGAAGAAGGAAGAATCATTAGTATTTCTTCTATTATTGGTCAAGCTGGTGGATTTGGACAAACAAACTACTCAGCAGCAAAAGCAGGTATGCTAGGATTTACAAAATCATTAGCGTTAGAACTTGCAAAAACAAATGTAACTGTAAACGCAATTTGCCCAGGATTTATCGATACTGAAATGGTAGCAGAGGTACCAGAAGAAGTGCGTCAAAAAATCGTTGCGAAAATCCCGAAAAAACGTTTTGGACAAGCTGATGAAATTGCAAAAGGTGTAGTATACCTATGCCGTGACGGTGCGTATATCACTGGTCAGCAATTAAACATTAACGGTGGATTATACATGTAATGAAGTAAGAAAAAAGTGCATATCCATATCAGGAATGCACTTCTTTTTTTAGAAAGAAATCGACCGAAAAGGAGATAGAAAAATGACTACATTCGTAACAGAATGGGAAAAGCAATTGGAGTTGTACCCAGAAGAATATCGCAAAGCATATCGCCGTGTGAAAAGAGCGAGCGAAATTTTATTACGCGAACCAGAACCACAAGTTGGTTTAACACCGAAAGAGGTTATTTGGACGAAGAATAAAACGAAGCTTTATCGTTACATTCCAAAACAAGAAAAAACACAGAGAGTCCCAATCTTATTAATATATGCTCTTATTAATAAGCCATATATTATGGATTTAACTCCTGGAAATAGTTTAGTGGAATATTTAGTAGATCGTGGTTTTGATGTGTATATGCTTGATTGGGGCACATTTGGTTTAGAAGATAGTCATTTGAAATTTGATGATTTCGTGTTCGATTATATTGCAAAAGCAGTGAAAAAAGTAATGCGAACTGCAAAATCGGACGAGATTTCTTTACTTGGTTATTGCATGGGTGGAACGCTAACGTCTATTTATGCGGCACTTCATCCGCATATGCCAATTCGTAACTTAATTTTTATGACAAGTCCTTTCGATTTCTCTGAAACAGGATTATATGGTCCTTTATTAGATGAGAAATATTTCAATTTAGATAAGGCGGTTGATACATTCGGAAATATTCCGCCAGAAATGATTGATTTCGGAAATAAGATGTTAAAACCAATTACGAATTTTGTTGGTCCATACGTTGCTTTAGTTGATCGTTCAGAAAATGAGCGCTTCGTCGAAAGCTGGAAATTAGTTCAAAAGTGGGTTGGCGATGGCATTCCGTTCCCGGGTGAATCATACAGACAGTGGATTCGTGATTTTTATCAAAATAATAAATTGGTTAAAGGTGAACTCGTTATTCGTGGACAAAAGGTAGACCTTGCAAATATTAAGGCGAATGTCTTAAATATTTCCGGGAAACGTGATCATATCGCTCTGCCATGTCAAGTAGAAGCTTTACTAGATCATATTTCTAGCACAGATAAACAATATGTATGTTTACCAACAGGGCATATGTCTATCGTTTACGGTGGAACAGCTGTAAAACAAACATATCCGACGATTGGAAATTGGCTTGAAGAGCGTTCCAATTAAAAATAAAAAATCCAACTAGCGTTGTGTTAGTTGGATTTTTTTATGGAAAATAACAAAACATAGAAAGGAGAAATTTACATTTTAGGAGTATAATTATGAAGCTTATGACTGGTAAGTTGTTTTGGAATAGAGGAGTTTCTGTACCTTGTTATCCAACGTTAGAAAATGATATGATATGTGATGTGCTCGTAGTCGGAAGTGGCGAAGCGGGTGCTCATATAGCGTATTCATTAGCGAAGATAGGAATGCGTGTTACGCTCATTGAAAAAAGAGCAATTGCATGTGGTAGCACAGCTGCCAATACAGGTTTATTACAATTTCTTCATGATAAATCGTTAACCTCTCTTATTCATACATTTGGGAAAGTAAAAGGGGTACGAGCATATAGGCTTTGTTATGAAGCCCTTAGAACAATGGAGAAGGTTGTACCGACTCTCGATATTAATCCCCATTTTATTCCGCGAAATAGTTTGTATTATGCGAGTAGAGATGAGGATATTTCATTTTTACAAGAAGAATATAATACGTTACGCTATTATGAATTTCCGGTTGAATATTTTACAGAGTCTGATATTAAGAAACGTTATTCATTTGCAAAACAAGCAGCATTATATACAAGCGGTGACGCAGAAGTGAATCCATATTTGTTAGCACATAGTCTTTTGCATAAAGCAAAGCAAATGGGTGCTACTATATATGAACATACAGAGGCAATACATATTAAACGAATGCAAAATGATCTAATTTGTTACACGAAGACAGGAAATAAAATAGCAGCAAAGAATATTATTATGGCGACAGGTTATGAAGCGCTTTTTGGAAAGAAAGAAAAAAATACAATAGTAGAAACGTCTTATGCAGTTGTTACAAATAAGATAGATCAGTTCGAAGGTTGGCATGAGCAATCATTAATTTGGGAAACGGCACGGCCTTACCTATATTTTCGAACGTATCAAAACCGCATTATTGTAGGCGGGTTAGATGAGGTGCTGAAAATTCAAAATATCGGCGATTCGAAATTATTGCATAAGCGTGATATCCTTATTAATATTGTAAAAGAAATGTTCCCGCAATTTAATAATATACAGGCAGAGTACTATTGGGCAGCAGCATTTGGTGGTAGTCATGATGGTCTTCCTATTTTAAAAGAAGATAAAAAGATACATAATTTATATTACGCACTGCCATATGGGGGAAATGGAACTGTATACGGAATGGTATTTGCAAAACTATTTCAGCAGTTATTTACAAATAAAGAAAGTGATGATTTTTCTTTATTTAATCGATAGAAAAAAGGTAGCGAAGTGGTGGAATGAGAGATATAAAAAAGTTTTTACAAAAATTACGTCCCGTACAACTTATTGTTTTGTTTTATTTATTAGCAGTAGTCGTATCGGTAATATTACTTAGTTTACCGTTTGTTACGAAGGCTGATGTGAAATGGACATTTATCGATGCCCTATTTACATCTGTTAGTGCGGTAAGTGTTACAGGACTTTCAGTTGTTACGATTTCAGATACGTTTACAACAGCAGGAATTATTGTATTAGCTCTAATTTTACAATTAGGCGGATTAGGCATCATGGCACTTGGCACATTCGTTTGGATTATAACGGGTAAAAAGATTGGTTTGCAGCGAAGAAGATTAATTATGGCAGACCATAATCAAGGAAATTTATCGGGTCTTGTAGAATTAATGCGTTCTATTTTAATTGTAATTATTTCGATAGAAATCATTGGAGCGATCCTGTTAGGTACAAGATTTTTACTGTACTTTCCGACTTGGCAAGAAGCTTATTTTCACGGTTTCTTTGCCGCTGTTAGTGCAACGACGAACGGTGGATTCGATTTAACAGGACAATCGCTAATCCCGTACAAAAAAGATTATATCGTTCAAATGATTCATATGTTACTCATTATTTTAGGAGCGATTGGCTTCCCTGTGTTAATGGAAGTGAAGCAATTTCTTAGTAAGAAGAGAGAACAACTTTTTCGTTTTTCGTTATTTACAAAATTGACGACAACAACATTTTTTGTACTTGTTGTTGTTGGAACCATCATGATTTTTTTACTAGAACGAAATCATTTTTTAGTAGGAAAGTCATGGCATGAAACGGTTTTCTATACGTTATTCCAATCTGTGACAACGCGAAGCGGTGGACTCGCTACAATGGATATACGTGAATTGTCACAACCAACGCTTTTGTTTATGAGTATATTAATGTTTATTGGAGCATCTCCAAGTTCGGTTGGGGGCGGGATACGTACGACAACATTTGCGGTTAGTATATTATCGTTATATACATTTGCAAGGGGCGGTAGAACGGTTCGAGTCTTTAAAAGACAGCTACATGAAGAGGATGTATTAAAAGCATCTGTCGTTATGACAATGGGAATATTATTATGTGCCACGGCACTATTTATTTTATCCATTACGGAAAATGTACCGCTTATGAGTTTGATTGTTGAAGTTTGTTCTGCTTTCGGGACGACAGGTTTATCGACAGGTATTACGCCAGATTTAACAACTGTTGGTAAACTTGTACTTATTGTACTCATGTTTATCGGACGCGTCGGTATTTTAACATTTATATTAGCTAGTGGTGGGAGAGAACAACCACCTCGCTATAAATATCCGAAAGAAAGAATTATTATTGGATAGCATGAAGCCATTCTACCTGCGTTAGGTAGAATGGTTTTTTTAATCGTTAATTCCGAATTGGGGATGCATAAAAGCTTCATTTTTATTATCAACTTCTTTTTTAAGTAATTCTTGATTTTCTTCTGCAATCCACCCGATATCATTTGTAGGATGGATCCATTCATCCCCAGCCATAATGGCAGGGTCTACCTCATCACTCCAATTGTTTAAGGGGCTGTTCTCGGAATTGTATTTACTGTCTCCAATTACAACATCATATTGATTTACAAAAGGTTGTTGCATCTTTTTTCCTGTTCCTTTAAAAGAAGGGAAGTTCATTTGATGAGGGAGCGTCTCGTCTAAAATTGGCGATTGGATTGTTTCTTTCTCTTTCAAAGTAATCGCTCCTTTTTGTAATGGTTTGTTCGTATGTAGTATTTCCATCTATAAGCTCTTATGTACTTGTTAACACTTGCCAGTAATAGTTATTTCAGATTGCTCCAAACTAGAGTAGAAAGTAATTTCTTGAAAGCAGGTGAACGTATTGGTAAAAAGAAAAGTGAAACAAAATGCGGCAATTAACAATAATAAAACTCCGAAAGAAAGCTTACCAGATGCAGAATTTGCATTAGAGTATGAAGGAGAAAACAGTGCAAAGTATGCAAATCGAAATTCAAAAAAAGGTAAACAAAAATGAGGCGTTTTTTACAAACGCCTCATTTTTTTGTGGGATTATAAAGGTTTTTTTAATTATTTGTAAATTTCATATTTTCTATTAGCAGAAAAATGTGAAAAAACATAGAAGTAGCAACGTATTACACAAAAACAAACAACAAACAAAAGATTAATGTTGGTTTAATACTGCTTTTACACTAATTGTTTATATTTGAGTTGTACATAAGATTTGTAAAAGGAGAGAGAGACAGTGAAAAAAACAATCTTTAAAGCTGTAGCAACTGGAATGGTATTTTCGTTATTAATGGGGTGTGGTGCAAAGAAAGAAGAAAGTGCTGGAGCAAAAGTGAAAGATGATAAATTATCTGGATCGTTAACTGTTTACACAGCGATTGAAGAAGAGCTTGTACCGATTTATCTTGATTCTTTCAAAAAGAAATACCCGGATGTGAAGTTGAACATTGTTCGTGATTCAACAGGAGTTATTACAGCGAAATTGCTAGCTGAAGGAAAAAATACACAAGCAGATGTTGTGTGGGGAACTGCGGCGTCTAGTCTATTAGCTTTAGAGAAAAAAGATATGTTAAAAGAATACTCTCCAAAAGGAGCGGATCGTGTCCTTCCGCAATTTAAAGATGATAAGAAACCTGAAAAATGGGTAGGTAATACTGCGTTTATGACGGGGATTGCTGTAAATAAAGAAGAATTAAAGAAGAAAAATTTACCGATGCCAGAATCATATGAAGATTTAACGAAACCAGAATATAAAGGAACACTTGTTATGCCACATCCAGCTTCTTCTGGAACAGGATTTTTAACAGTTTCTGCATGGTTGCAAATTATGGGTGAAGATAAGGGCTGGGATTACATGAAAAAACTTCATGATAATATGGCATCTTATACGCATTCCGGTTCAAAACCAGCGAAATTAGCAGGTGCAGGTGAATATCCAGTTGGTGTGTCAATGGTTTATAGCGCTTTAAAAGAGAAACAAAAAGGTGCACCAGTTGAAGTTGTACTGCCGAAAGAAGGACTAGGCTGGGAAGTAGAAGCGAACGCACTTATTAAGAAAGATAATGCGAAAAATGATAAATTAGCACAAGCGTTTTTAGACTGGGCAATTACAGATGATGTAATGAAGTTATACTTCGAGAAAAATGGATTTGCGACAATTAAAAATGACTATAAACTTCCAGATGGATTCCCGAAAGATGTGACAGAAAAGTTATACAAAAAGAATGACTTTAAATGGGCAGCAGAAAATCGCGACAAAATTTTAGAGCGTTGGGAAAAAGAGTTTGGTCAAAAAGCAGAACCGAAAAAGTAAGTGAGTGGGAGAGAGAAAAATGAGCGAATATTTATCAATTCAACACATTCAAAAACAGTTTGATGCATTTACAGCGTTAAAAGATATTTCTTTTACAGTGAAAAAAAATGAGTTTGTTTGTTTATTAGGCCCGAGTGGCTGCGGGAAAACGACGTTGCTTCGCATTTTAGCAGGGTTAGAAGAAGCGACAACAGGTAGTATAGCTGTGAATGGGAAAGATATTACAGCATTGCCGCCTGGTAAGCGGAATTTCGGAATGGTTTTTCAATCGTATGCATTATTTCCGAATTTAACGGCGCTTGAAAACATTGAATACGGCTTAAAGACAAAAAAATATGGAAAAGCAGAAGTAAAAGAGAAAGCGCTATTGGCGTTAGAACTTGTTGACTTACTGAATGTAAAAGATAAATATCCTGCTCAAATATCTGGTGGACAACAGCAGCGAGTAGCACTTGCACGTGCGCTCGCTCTGTCTCCCGATATTTTGTTACTAGATGAGCCGTTATCTGCTTTAGATGCAAAAGTGCGTGAAAAGTTGCGTAGAGAAATGCGTGATTTGCAAGAAAAAGTCGGAGTAACAACTATTATGGTAACGCATGATCAAGAAGAGGCATTAACGATGGCTGATAAAATTGTTGTAATGAATCATGCGGAAATTATGCAGATTGGAACACCAGAGGAGATTTACCAAAGACCAGCCAATCCGTTTGTGGCAGATTTTATTGGTTCTATTAATTTCTTTTCGAAAAATAATGAAGAACATGCAATTCGTCCTGAACATGTAACAGTTGTGCACAATAATGGTATGAAAACGGTTGTAGAAAGCATGGAATTCCGGGGGGCTGTATACCGGACGGAAGTGCGGGTCATAGAAGAGAAAACACACCTTCATAACGAGAAAATCGTAGTGGATATATTGGCATCAGAAGTAGAAGCAACTTCTATTAGGAAAGGAAAGCAAATTCAAATCTCTTTCTCAGAAAATCATATGTTGTCATATGGAAAGAAGGTCATTGTATAGATGGAGATGTTAGAAAATTATCAGGTAGAAAATACGAAAAAAAAGATTAAGAGACGTATCGGTAAAGAAGAGTGGATACAGAGACTAGTAATTATCGGTATGCTTCTTTCATTTCTTATCATACTTGTATTGCCTTTATTACAATTGTTTACACAAGCCTTTTACGATAAAGATGGAGCTTTCGTTGGTGTTGCGAATTTCAGTAAATATTTCACAACACCAACTTTAGTTCAGTCTTTACAAAATACAGTATGGATTTCGGGCGCAACAACAATTATTTCAGTTGCAATCGCATTCGTTTATGCATATGCAATTGCCCGTACGAATGTTTTTGGAAAGCGCGTATTTCAGTATGTAGCGTTATTACCATTGTTCGCACCAACGATGATGCACGGTATAGCACTTACATATTTATTTGGTAATCAAGGGCTAGTAACGAAAGGAATGTTTGGTTTATTTGAAGGTATACAAATCCCTTTATATGGACCAGTAGGAATTATAATAGCTGAAGTTATGTATACATTTCCGCAAGCATTCCTTATTTTATTAATTGCTTTTCAAGGATCTGACTATCGTTTATATGAAGCTTCTAATATGTTAGGAGCGAGTAAAACAAAGCAGTTTCTTACTGTTACTTTACCTAGTGTAAAGTACGGATTAATTAGTGCAATGTTCGTTGTATTTACACTTAGTTTCACTGATTTTGGGGCGCCAAAAATTGTAGGAGGACAATATAATGTGCTTGCTACTGACGTATATAAACAAGTAATTGGACAGCAAAATATGCCAATGGGGGCAACTGTCGGAATGATTTTATTAATCCCAGCTATCTTTGCTTTTGCAGTTGATCGTATTACGCAAAGAAAACAGGCGAATTTTTTATCTTCAAAAGCAGTACCTTACAGAATAATAAATAATAAGAAAAGAGATGTTATTTCGTTCGTATATTGTAGCGTAATAACGCTTATGATTATTCTTTTATTCGTTGCAGTTGGTATTGCTGCAAGTGTAAAAGTATGGCCGTATAATATGAGTTTTACATTTGAGCATTTTAATTTTTCAAGTTTAACGGGAGATGGACTTGAAGCGTTTAAAAATAGTGTAATTGTTTCAGCGGTTACAGCGGTTATTGGGGCAATTTTAACATTTGTGTTCGCGTATGCAATTGAGAAAATAGATCAGCTACAATTTTTCCGAAAAACAGGTTACTTTTTCTCTATCGTACCTTTAGCAATACCAGGTTTAGTACTTGGGTTAGGCTACGTTTTCTTCTTTAGTCAACCAACAATACAAATATTTGGACTTTCCGTAACGAACCCGTTTCATTCTCTATACGGAACAATTGCTGTGTTAGTACTAGTTAATATCATTCATTTTTATTCTGTAACATTTGTT
Source organism: Bacillus cereus group sp. N12 (assembly GCF_016483575.1). Taxonomy (NCBI): domain Bacteria; kingdom Bacillati; phylum Bacillota; class Bacilli; order Caryophanales; family Bacillaceae; genus Bacillus; species Bacillus cereus group sp. N12. The sequence continues at coordinate 59,672 of NZ_JAEHBO010000003.1, read as the reverse complement.
ACGGCAACGACAGCTTTAAAGAAATTAGATCGAGAGTTTGAACTAGTTTCACAGTCCATGGGGATCCCGTTTTATAAAACATTCTTTCGAGTTACGGTACCGATGTGTCTACCAGCCATTTTAGAAATGGTAATGTACTATTTCGTAAATTCCATGGTGACTGTCTCGGCAGTTGTATTCCTATACGCAGCTGATTTTAAACTAGCAGCTGTGTCAATTGTAAATATGGATGATGCAGGAAATGTGGCACCAGCAGCTGCGATGAGTGTACTTGTTGTTGTTACTAATATTGTAGTAAGAGTTGTATATGAATGGGGAACGAAAGCACTTCGTAACCGAACGTCAAAATGGCAACAAAGATAAAGTGAAACTTTAATCAGTGGGGGGGCATCCCCCGCTGATTAATAGTTGAACCAATCGGACTTTTAAGGCAGTATGATTCCCGCATAACTTCTTTGCGAGGGGGAGTCTTACTGCCTGGCGAACAGCCAGATAAATAAGAAGGGTGATGGATAGAATGAAAATAGAAGCAGTTATTTTTGATTGGGCAGGTACGACAGTTGATTACGGATGTTTTGCACCACTGGAAGTATTCATGAAAATTTTTCATAAACGTGGTGTTGAAGTTACAGCAGAAGAAGCACGTAAGCCAATGGGATTATTAAAAATAGATCATGTAAGAGCACTAACAGAAATGCCTCGTATTGCGAATGAGTGGAAGCGTGTTTTCGGACAATTACCAACAGAAGCAGACATTCAAGAGATGTATAAAGAATTTGAAGAAATTCTCTTTGCTATTCTGCCAAACTATGCCACGCCAATTGATGGGATAAGAGAAGTGATGGCTTCATTACGTAAAAGAGGCATTAAAATTGGCTCAACAACTGGCTATACGAGAGAAATGATGGATATTGTTGCAAAAGAAGCAAAATTACAAGGGTATAAACCTGATTTTCTTGTGACGCCAGATGATGTTCCAGCAGGTCGTCCGTACCCGTGGATGTGCTATAAAAATGCGATGGAACTTGGTGTGTATCCGATGAATCATATGATAAAAGTGGGAGACACGGTGTCAGATATGAACGAGGGCAGAAATGCTGGGATGTGGACTGTTGGCGTAATTCTCGGTAGTAGCGAGCTCGGCTTAAGCGAGTGGGAAGTTGAAACTATGGATCCGGTAGAACTTCATGAAAAGATGGAAATAGTTCGTAATCGTTTCGTTGAAAACGGAGCTCATTTTACGATTGAAACGATGCAAGAACTCGAGAACGTAATTGAACATATCGAGAAACAAGAACTTATTATTTCATAAAAGGGGCAAAGGATCATGAATGGAAATCACTACTTATTATTAACGCCAGGACCATTGACGACAACAAAAACGGTAAAAGAAGTTATGCTATACGATTGGTGTACATGGGATGTTGAATATAACACAATGGTGCAAGATGTAAGAGCTAAACTTGTATCGTTAGCAACGAAAGAAGAAGAGAAATATACAACAGTTTTAATGCAAGGAAGCGGTACGTTTTCAGTTGAAGCAGTGATTGGTTCTGTCGTTCCTAAAAACGGAAAGCTTCTTGTTTGTACAAATGGTGCATACGGTAAGAGGATTGTGCAAATGGCAGAGATGTTACATATAAATGTGGTCGTGAGTCAAACAGAAGAGTGGGAACCTACTAATATTGCAGAAGTAGAAAAGTTATTGCAAGAAGATAAAGAGATTACTCATATTGCAGTAGTTCATTGTGAAACAACTACAGGTATTATTAATCCAATTGTAGATGTATGTAAATTAGGAAAGCGATACGAGAAGGTTACAATTGTTGATGCAATGAGTAGTTTCGGCGGGATTGAAATAGACATTGCTGATTTGCAAATTGATTTTTTAATTAGTAGTGCGAATAAATGTATTCAAGGTGTTCCTGGATTTGGTTTTGTTATCGCAAATCGTGATGAATTATTAAAGTGTAAAGGGCAAGCACGCTCTTTATCTCTTGATTTATATGATCAATGGGAAACGATGGAAGAGCAAAATGGGAAATGGCGTTTTACTTCACCTACGCATGTTGTACACGCTTTTTATCAAGCCTTGCTTGAACTAGAAAAAGAGGGCGGAGTAAGAGCACGTTGCAATCGATATTATAACAATCAAAAATTATTGGTCAACAGAATGAAAGAAATTGGATTTAAGTCATTAGTAGATGAAAAATATCAATCTCCTATTATTACATCGTTTATTTACTCAGAGGGATTTGAATTTCAGGAGTTATATAACGAGTTAAAGAAGTATGGATTTGTAATTTATCCAGGGAAAATTTCGAAAGTAGATACGTTCCGTATTGGAAATATCGGTGATGTACATGAGGAAGATATAAATCGTTTAGTTGATAGTATCGCCAAAGGAGTTGTTATAGGTTGAAAGTATTTTGCTTAGGTGGAGCAGGTAAAATTTGTCGTGAAGCGATTTTGGATTTAGTTCAATTTTCATCTTTTGAGACGATTACAGTAGCCGATTTTAACGAAGAAGAAGGCCGTAAAGTAGTAGAATGGCTCAACGATCCTCGTGTTGATTTTGTGAAAGTCGATGTGACAAATCATGAGGATACAGTTGCAAAAATGAAAGGCTATGACATTGTAATGGATGGTACGACGATAAAGTTAAATGGATTGTCTACTCGTTGTATTGCGGAAGCTGGGTGTCACGGTGTGAATTTGAATGGATTTGGTGAAGAAAATGAATCACATGCTATATTTGTTCAAAATGAAAAAACATGTTTACCCGGATTTGGTATGACACCAGGTGTAACGCAAATGATGGCCATGCATGCAGCAAAGCAGCTAGATACTGTAGAGTCTGTTCGTGTAAGTCACGGTTCGTATCGTCCAATTGCTTTTTCTGCATCAATTACAGAAACAACGACATATGAATATGATCCAAATTTACCATCGCGTACAGTATATGAAGATGGTAAGTTTAAGCAAGTACCTCCTTTTGCGCGACCAAGAGAAATTGAATTGCCAGCGCCTTATGGTAAAACAATGCAGTATATCATTCCGCATTCTGAAACGATTACGTTAGCAAAGGCACTAGAAAATAAAGGTGTCAAACTGATAGAGACGAGAGGAACTTGGCCAAAGAAAAATATGCAGCTCGTACGTGCTTTATATGATTACGGCATATTGCGTAATGATCAAATTGAAATAAACGGGAAAGAAATTGGCATTATGGATTGTATTTCGCAGTATTTATTACAATCGAAAGAAGGTCAAGAGACGGAAGTATACGGTTATGCACTTCATGTAGAAGTAGTAGGTATGAAAAACAATGAGAAACAGAGACATGTATTATATCATACACATCCGTTATCTGATGGATCTATTGTAGGATGGGAAAATTTAAGAGCTTATACGAGAAACGTCGGTATTCCATTTGGAATTGCTACCGAGTTAATTGCAAATGGGAATGTAAATAAAATGGGTGTTGTTACGCCTGAAGAAGCTTTTGAAAATCCACAACTTGTTTTTGATAAACTAGAAAAGCGCGGCATTTATATTCATGAAGAGGTTTTCACTTACAAAGAAAATTATAATTTTGTATAAGCAAGGAACTTTATGAGGTAGATACAAATGGGGTGAAGCTATGTCTGTAGTAGGAGAAGAAAGAAAGCGGACTATTCTTGAAAAAGTAGAGTTTAAAGGAAAAGTAAAGGTTTCAGAATTAGCGAGAGAATTCGCTGTATCAACAGAAACAATTCGTCGATATTTAGAAGAGTTAGATCGTGAAAAAAAGTTGAAGAAAGTGTATGGTGGAGCTGTTCAACTTCCAGGTGCCGGGATAGAGGCGCCGATGTTAGAAAGAGAAATGCTACATATAGAAGAGAAGAAAAGAATTGGTTATAAAGCAGCAACATTTGTAGAAGATGGTGATGTCATTGCAATTGATGACGGAAGTACACCACTTCAGATGGTTCCATATCTTGTTCATCGAAAAAATTTAACGATTGTTACGAGTTCTTTTCCAGTAGCGACACAATTAATCTCTTCTATTAATAAAAAGATGTTTCACGGTGAAGTTTTATTTATTGGTGGAAAAGTATCCCCAAAGCATTCGCGTGTATCAGGATCTATTTCTCAGCAAGTGATTCATCAATTTCATTTTCATAAAGCGTTTGTTTCGATTGATGGGTTATTACCTAGTTTTGGCGTTTCCAGTTTTGAATTAGAAAAAGCAAAACTGTCGGAAGCGATGATGAAATTAGCTGAGAAAACATATATTTTATGCGACCATACAAAAGTAGGCGTAAAAGGGAATTATAGAATAGCAGGATTTTCTCGTATTCAACATGTTATTTGTGATAAGAAAATGCCATATAGTTTTGAAGAAGAAGTTAAGAAGCATAATATTCAATGGACAGTGTGTTAAATAAAGTGAAAGCAGTAATGAAATAAAAGGTTTGCATTCATGCAAAAAGTGGACACATTTTCTCATTTCCTTCATATAATTTACCAATATAAAAAAAGTTGGCTGAAGGAAAGAAGGGAGAATATGTCAGAACGCATATATAATAAACTTGTATTGTATGCAAATATTTTACAAAAAATTGGTTTTATTAATGAGAAAGAAAAAAGTGAAATTCTTCATACGATAGGTAAAAAATCCCTTTGAATAAAGGGATTTTTATTGTGTATCGCTAGACACATATTTTACATGTAATATTGCAGTTATCAATATAAGGGAATTTTATTTTGAAAAAATTATATTAAGGCGCTAGTAATAGTAACATTAGGCGACAAAGAAACAGAGAAAGCAGATGATAACTCTAATTCATGCCATACGGAAACAAAGAATCAAGTGGATAGCCAAAATATGATAACAGATAAATAATTAAGAGAATTTGTTAATAAAAAAGTATGTAATAGAAAAGATTTAACTACACCAATTACGAAAGAAGAGTTATTGCAAGTAAAGGACTTATTTTTAAATACGAATGAGATTATTGATTATCGTACATTGAAATATATGCCGCATTTTAAATTTTTAACAGTTGCGAATGCGAAGATAAAAGATCTGTCATTCTTTACGAACTTAAAGCAAATGAGAAAAATACGTTATTCTTTCATTAGAAGAATAACGTATTTTTTATTGTAAAATGAAGTAGGACATGGACGGCGGGATTGGTATGTGAGTAGCCTATTTTTACGATGAGCGTTGAAATCATATTGACAAAAAAGCATTCTCATGTGATAATTCAATTAAATTTTTAGAATAATCAAAAAATACTCCTTTTACATAGAAAGGATTCGAACATTATATAAATATTACGACGGGGGTGACGAAATGTTATTTTTTCTGAAGAAATGGAATGAATTAAAAGATGTGAAATCTGAATTGGCACTTCGTGATTGGTTTTATGGTACAAAAATTAGTTTATCGTTATGTACGTCAAAAGAGCCATTAACATTTTTAGTGAATGTTGAGGGAAGAGATAAAGGATTGTTTTCAGAAGAGGATTTTATTGTTGTCAATTGCATGTGTGAGCCAGTGTTTGAAAACGAGGAAAAACCAGCGGTAGAGTCATTTATGCATGCGGATATTTATAAAAAAAGCAGTGCGGAATGTATTTTACAAGTACAGACTGTAGATAGCCATTTAATATCAGAGTTATACGGAGAAGAAAGAGAAGTAACATTCGATAAACGTAGCGTGGAACGTGTTTTTGGAAAAGAAGGTATAACAGAAATGACAATTCCAATTGTAGAAGATGAAAAGAAATTTGCTGATTTGTTAGAAAGTAATGTTCCGAATTTTATTGAAGGTGGAGGAGTAGTTCTCGTTCATAATTACGGCATGATTGTGTGGGGGAAAACGCCAGAAGAAGCGAAAAAATGGCTAGAGGGTATAGAATATTTAATGAACTATCATGTAAAGTTGTTAATGATAAAAGGTGCGAAGAGCTCTGTTATATAAAAATGTTTGCGATGTTGTTACAATTCCATAAATAAATGAAAGCGTTTTAAAAATAATTTTACTCATAAAATATAGGTCTCCTTATTATATATAGATTACATGTTGACATGTAAGGAGGAACATATTTTGCGAGTTAAATATCATTTTCTGCCAAAACAGCAGGTGACTTATTGCAAGATAAATGATACTGGTGAAAAAGCATTACAAATTATGAATGAAACGGGATTTCGAGCAATCCCTGTATTAGCAGAAGATGAGAAGCTATTCATGGGGATTATTTATAAAGTAGATTTATTAGAAAAGAAGTGTAATAGCGGATTAGAGCATGTAAGTGCAGGAGATATGTTAGAAAATTCCTCTGCATTTATTTTTGAAAAGGATTCTTTCTTTAGAGCTTTTTATGTGATTCGTCGTCTCCCATTTTTAGCGGTGCTAAATGATTATAATGAATTTGTTGGTATCTTAACACATTCCAATGTATTTGATGTTATTGAAGACTCATTCGGTATGCGGACGGGTGGTTATATATTAACAATTGCAACACAAGATTGTAAGGGAACGATTAAAGAGCTTGGGACATTGTTAAAAGCATATAATATCGGTGGGTTGTTTACGCTAGATAACGGTGATCAATATATTCGCCGTATTATCGTAAATATATCAGATGAGTTAGATGAAAAAAGATTAAAGAAATTAATCGAAAAAATAGAAAAAAAAGGATTCAGAGTGAGTCATGTAGATTATATTTAAGTGAAAAGGAAAGGTACCAATCTGCTATATGTAGAGTGGTACCTTTTTTTCGTGTAAGTGATGAATTGTCTCCCACTATTTTTGGGAGCACCGCCGCCCGTAAACGCCCGATTGGTGAGGGCTAATAATTAGTGGTGAATGCCCCACTAATTAAAGTTTCACTTTATTTTGAAACAGCAGGTGGAGATAATGCTAAATCAGACAAAAAAATAAAGTCTGCATGCTCGCGAATTTTGGGAATAGAGGTCTCTATAACACGTGATGTAATTTCACCTGGAGGCCCAACGTGTCCGATAGCTACCATAATTGGTTTTTCTTGAATTTTTTTGATAAGTAATTGAGCTTGTTTTGAAATATGTCCTGCTGTATAAACATCATCAAAAAATAGTTGGTTTTCAATAATAGGCACCCCTAATTCTTTTCCGATTTGTGGGACGACACTATTAGGGTTTGTTTTGCTATCTAAATAAAATAAACCGTGTTTTTTACAAGCTGTAAGTATAAGACGTACAATTCTTTCGTCAGCTGTTACTTTTGATCCCATATGATTGTTCATTCCAATTGCATGCGGTACTTCTTTAATCGCCTGTTCGAGTCGGTTGTTTATTTCTTCATCGCTTAAATTAGTTGTAAGTGCTTTTGGTCCAAGCCATTCTTTTTTACCTTTAATAGGTTCCATTGGCATATGTATAATAACTTCATGGCCTTTTTTATGGGCTGCTATTGCATCTTCTTTTGTAGAAGGAAGGAAAGGCATAACAGCAACAGTCAGTGGAATGGGAAGTGATAACATTTTATCAGTTCCCTTCATATTATTTCCGAAGTCGTCAATGACAATAGCTACTTTATTTGTATGGGCATTGGCTTGAATCGGAAACAAGAAGGATGGTAAGAACATAGTAAAAATAAGTAATGCAATCGTATATTTGCGCATATAAATATTTCCTTTCTATTTTATCCCGCTATTTGCGGGCAGTAAGGTTCCCACCTCAAAATTCGGCTGGAGCAAAGAAGTTAGGGGGAGATCCACTGCTCGTAAACGCACGATTGGTGAGTGCTAATAATCAGTGGGGGATGAACACCCCTCACTGATTAAAGTTTCACTTTATCAATCATCATTATGTTTTGCGTTTTTATATAAATTAAACAAAAAATGTCGAAGAAAAGTATATGTTAAATAGAGAAACCGCTATTTAATTGGTATTTGTAAAAAAAGAAGATGAAAAAAATGTCTATTATTGCGAATGTATTTACAAAGATAGAATAATTTGTAATAATTCTCAAAGTGAGGGTAAAGATTTGTAAATTACAGGGAGAAAATGTTTAATTTTCTGATTCTTCAAATTTGAATATGATTAAGCAGGTAAAAGGTCAATAGTGAAGTTGAGAGCATGGAAGAATAATAAGGGGGATATGGATGTTTACTGTAAAAAGGAAGTACACATTAGAAAAGCTTTCACGTGATATTCATATGAAGCGTGAAGAAATGATTCAACTAGGATTAACAAGCGGGTTAACTAGTAGGGAAACAATTCAAGTTAGTCAAGAATTGGACAAGCTTATTTTACAATACCAGCGCTATAAAGAAAAACAAACACCAAAATGGTTTTCCATTATAAAGGTACCTATTTTCCAAATCGGATATGAAGGAAAATCGAATAATTTTTGGCGAATGCTTGTGGCGGGTTTTATGAAATAAGTATAATTACCCTTTTGTGATAAGGATAATTATACTTTATGTAACGGTATTTCGATATGAACTGTCGTTCCTTCGTTTTCTTTACTGTCAATAAAAATATGCCCATCGTACATCTCTACAATTCGTTTACATATGACAAGTCCAAGACCTGTTCCAGTATCTTTATTAGTAAAGAACGGATGAAAGAGGTGTTTTTGAATATGTTTTGGAATACCTTTTCCAGTATCAATAATTTGCAATTGTGCGTGTGTTTCATTGTCTGTTACGACAATGGTTAGTGTGTCACTAGAAGTCATGGCTTCAATTGCATTTTTTGTAATGTTTAAAACCACTTGTTTCATATGGTCTTTTGAGCAACGGATATGAACAGGATGGTCTGGCAAATGTAGATGGAATACAATGTTATGTAGATTCGCCTCAGATTGAATAATCAATGCTACCTCATTTAGAATAGTTCTCACATCATATGTTTGTTCAATGATAGCAGTTGGCTTTCCAAGAATAAGGAATTCACTTACAATTTCATTAATTCTCTCTATTTCTTGTTCGATGATGGAAAAGTAAAACTGATCCTGTTCATCTTTATATTTTTCTTTTAATAGCGCAACGAGTCCTTTAATTCCCGTAAGAGGATTGCGGATTTCGTGGGCTGTACTCGCTGCAAAAGTTCCAACCAATTCAATTTTTTGCAGTTCATTTTGTTGTCTTTCCAGTTTTGTTTGCCGTTTTAATAACATATATTGAGCGAGTAAAAATAAGATAGATATTAAAAATAAAGTAGCTATACATTCTATTGCAACCCATTGGTATAAAGTTTGCTTGTGGATAGGTAATGGAGAAACAGAGACCTTCCAATTTAACCTTTGGAGTGGGGTAGTGAGCATATTAGAATGCGCATCGCTTGTTTCATTATTGTCATCAGTTAGAAAAACTACATCATGTTTATCAGTTACTTCGAAATGGTATTGTGGTTTAATAGCATTTAAAGAAGATGAAATGTAGTCAAAGCGTAAACTTGCTAACAATAAGCCTGAGAGTTCCTTCTGTTTGTTAAATATTGGGGAAGCGATTATAATAGCTTGATGTCCAAGGACGCGATCTGTAATGACGGATGATACAGTTGTTTTCTTAGTTTGTAATGCGTCTTGAATATACTTGCGGTCTGAGACGTCTACAGGTCTTGATTCGCTTTCTGATGCGATGGTAATGATTCCTTCTGGTGTAACGTAATATAGACCAGAAAAGCGCGCATCGTTTCCATCTGTATCATGCACAATTTGTTTAATACCATTTATGTTACCAGTCTCAGTACCTACGACTTTTGCAAGCATTTCTAAGGCAGAAATTGCTTCACCAAGGTGATGATCTAAATAGTCTCTATATAAAAAGAGAACCGTATGAGCAGATGTTTTGTTTTCCTGCTTCATTTTATACGTATGATAGGAATAAAATGTAGCACCAATCACTATCGTTGGTAGGATAACAAGCAATATATATAAAACTATGCTTTGGAATTTGACTTTCAAATGTGGTACTCCTTCTTTTTTTATTATCATTATATATAAACTATGTTAAAATTGTCATGTTTTTATTCAAGAATCATTCGTAATATATTAGGGGAGAGGAAATGGATGAGTGAATGCTCATTCGGAACTCACATGAAGTATTAAGCTGTATTTTCTTTTTATTGCTGAGAATTTAAGTGAAGGGTTGAAAGTTGTATGACATCAAATAATGAACGAGAAGATATTTCTCAATCTTTAAAAGTATTTATTGCATTATCTCGTGTACACCGTTCTGTTATGGATACTACAAATAAATCTATACAAAGTAACGGGTTAAATCCAACTGAATTTGCTGTATTAGAGCTGCTATATCATAAAGGTGGTCAACCACTTCAGCAAATTGGTGAGCGCATTTTAATAGCTAGTGGCAGCATTACATATGTTGTAGATAAGCTGGAAAAAAAGGGATTAGTAAAGAGAATCCCATGTCCGAATGACAGACGTGTTATTTATGCGCAATTAACGGAGTCTGGGGAGAGTTTTATTGCTTCTATTTTTCCGGGGCATGAGCAAGTTATACATCAGTCTTTTGAAATGTTAACGAAGGATGAAAAGGATGAATTACTTGATTTGTTGAAAAAAATTGGAAAGTATGAAAAGTGATACTATGTTCCAAAGGAGCTTTGGATAAAAAATCCAAGGCTTTTTTGCATATAAGTAAGTAAGATGGCAGCTGCCGAATTTTGTTGAAAACTAAGAGGGGATTTGGGAAGAAGTATTGAATTATAGTAAAGGTATACATAATGGAGAGGAGGCTCGTTCATGTCATTTAAAGACTATGAATATAAACGGCCAAATATTGAAGAATTAAAAGAGAAATTTACTGTTGCTTTAGAGAAATTTGATAATACAAAAACTGTAGAAGAACAAAAACAAGTTATCAATTCAATTAATGAAATTCGCAATGATTTTGGTACAATGGGGAATCTTTGTTACATTCGTCATTCTGTTGATACGACAGATGCTTTTTATAAGGAGGAGCAAGATTTCTTTGATGAATACTCTCCAGTTGTACAAGGATATGGAACAAAATATTATAAGGCGTTAATTAGTTCTCCATTTCGTGAAGAATTAGAAGCCTATTACGGAAAGCAATTATTCGCTCTAGCAGAATGTGATTTAAAAACATATTCAGATGAAATCGTAAAAGATTTACAATTAGAGAATAAATTGTCTTCACAATATACACAGTTGTTAGCATCTGCAAAAATTGACTTTGCAGGAGAAGAAAGAACATTATCGCAACTGATTCCATTTATGCAAGGAAAAGAAAGAAGTGAACGTAAATCAGCAAGTGAAGCATACTACGGATTTTTAGCTGGAAATGAGGAAGAACTAGATCGTATTTATGATGAGCTTGTTAAAGTAAGAACGAAAATTGCGAAATCTTTAGGTTTCAAAAACTTTGTTGAACTAGGATATGCAAGAATGTATCGTACAGATTACAATGCGGAGATGGTTGCGAATTATCGTCAGCAAGTACTTGATTATATCGTTCCAGTTACAACGGAATTAAGAAAGAGACAAAAAGCACGTATCGGTGTAGAAAAGCTAGCATATTACGATGAAAACTTTGAATTTGCTACAGGTAATCCAACTCCAAAAGGAGATGCAGATTGGATTATTAATCATGGGAAAACGATGTATAAAGAGTTATCAGCTGAAACAGATGAATTTTTCAATTTCATGTTAGATAATGATTTATTAGACTTAGTTGCGAAAAAAGGAAAAGCTGGTGGCGGATATTGTACATATATCGAAAATTATAAAGCGCCATTTATTTTCTCAAACTTCAATGGAACATCTGGTGACATTGATGTATTAACACATGAAGCTGGTCATGCTTTCCAAGTATATGAAAGTCGTAAATTTGAAATTCCAGAATATAATTGGCCAACATATGAAGCGTGTGAGATTCATTCTATGAGTATGGAATTCTTTACATGGCCATGGATGAAACTATTCTTTGAAGAAGATGCAGATAAATATTATTTCTCACACTTAAGTTCAGCACTTCTGTTTTTACCATATGGTGTATCTGTCGACGAATACCAACATTATGTATATGAAAATCCAGAAGCATCACCAGCAGAGCGTAAGACAGCATGGCGTAACATAGAGAAGAAATATTTACCGCATCGTGATTATGAAGATAATGATTATTTAGAGCGCGGTGGCTTCTGGCAACGTCAGGGACATATTTATAGCTCGCCGTTCTACTATATTGACTACACGTTAGCTCAAATTTGTGCACTGCAATTTTGGAAGCGTGCAAGAGATAATAGACAAGAGGCATGGGAAGATTATGTGAACCTTTGCCAACAAGGTGGAAGTAAATCATTCTTGGAATTAGTAGAAGTGGCAAATTTAACATCACCATTTGCTGAAGGTTGTGTGAAAAGTGTCATTACAGAAATTGAAGCATGGCTACATGCGATTGACGACACAAAATTGTAAAAAACATGCGCTTTTTTTCACATGTTTAACATCGACATAATGGGGAAATGATGAGATAATAAAAGAAAATTCAGAATACTAAAGAGGTGTTTCTAAGAAGGAGCACCTCTTTTCACCAACAAAAAGGGGGGAAAGAAGTATGCTTCAATCTAATATGGATGTGAGTTTAGAAAGTTTGGTGAACTCATTGCAGTCTACCCGAAGCACGCTATTATCAGAAATTGAAATGTTAAATGATACAGAAGTGAATGTAAAGCCACGCCGTGATAAATGGAGTATTATTCAAATTTTACATCACTTACATTTAGTTGAACAATCTGTCACATCTGCCCTTGTATATGCTCTACACAAAAATGAAAGAAATGCGACTCCATTTAAAGACCTCCAACTTACGCTTGATCGCACACATAAAAGAGAAGCTCCTCAGCAAATGCAACCAACAGAAACTTTAATGAAAAAACAGCAAGGAATTCAATTGCTAGAACATTCACGACAAGAACTATTACATGCGCTTCATAGTATCATAGATGAAAAAGAATTAGTTGAAAATGGATTAAAGCATCCTGTTTTTAATGATTTGAATTTGTATCAGTGGGTTCAATTTCTTGATTTACATGAACAAAGACATCTTACACAGTTAAAAGAGGCGAAATACGCAATTTTGCAGCGATAAAGTGGAAGAAGTGGGAAACCACTTCTTTTTTGATACATGCATAGTTTTCTTTCTTACTTTGGAATACTACATGGAGAAAGAAAAGAAGGAGTTGAAAAGTATGTCCAAGAAAAAGAGAGAAGAAGAGCGTGCTTGGAAAGCACGTAAAGAGAATCAAAAACCACATGGAAAAGTGAAAGCTTTTGCTGAATTAGTTGAAGGAACAGAAAAAACGTGATGATTATTTCATCACGTTTTTTGTATGAGTGGAAAGGTTAATAAGAAGGTTGTACCGATTCCTTTTTCACTTATAATATCAATTTTTCCATTCATAGCTTGAACAACACTGAATACAACCATCATTCCAAGACCAGTCCCTTTTTCTTTCGTTGAATAGAAAGGAGAACCGAGGCGCTTCACCTGCTCTTGATCCATGCCAACTCCTGTATCTTTTATATATAGCTGGATATGCTTATGATCAGGAACTAATGTGAAATAAAGATCGCCACCTTTTGGCATAGCTTCAATGCAGTTTTTTAAAATATTTAATAAGCATTGGTTTAGTTTTTGCTTCTCTCCAGCGATAAAGAAAGAAGTACTTTGCTTTATGTAATGAGTACGGACATTTGTTAAATTGGCAAGTGGTGTAATTAAAGATAGTGCATGCAGTAATTCTTCCTCGAGTTGTAGTGTTTGTTCTTTTTCAATACTCGGTTTTGCAAAGGTTAAATAGTCTGTGAGAACATGATTTGCTTGCTCGATACCATTAATGGCTATATCGATATATAATTTCCGTTCTTGCTCGGTACATGTATCAGACTGCAATAGTTGTAAAAATCCTTTCGTTGAAGTTAAAGGATTGCGAATTTCGTGCGAGATGGAAGCTGCCATTTCACCAATTAAATGAAATTTCTCAGCGTTCATAAGCTCATTTTGGAGACGAACCTGAGTTTGTAATATGTGTAGTAAATATAAAATAAGGATCGTACCAAGCATCGTACATAACTCATACACAATAATATGGGGTATATAATCTACCTTATTTGTAACTTCTGAAAGGAAGAAGGGTATCCAGCTAAATCCATATGTGAGACTGTAAATAATAGCAAGTGCTATTTTTATACGATTAGAAGTTCGATTGAAAAATTTGTACGTTAATAGTAGAACAATAAATAGAACAATAGAAGCGATAAGGGATGGGAAAACACCTATTCCTCCTAATAAGAAGCGATATATGTTTAATACAGCTAAAATAGAACCACCAGCAATAGGTCCTCCTGTCAATGTACCGACAATTAATACGATATGACGCATATCAAATTGAAAACCATTATTTGTTTTTGCTGCAAAAGTGATACATAGTATTGTAGCGAGGCAACACAGCACAATAAATATAGCTGAATTTAATTTAGGAGACCGTTTCCCTTTTTGATTCCAAAATAAGTGATAAATAAGCATTGTAACGAGAATAGATAAAATATTTAAAAAGAGGTAAATAATAAAGTGTTTCAGTGGGATGCCTCCTCTCTCCGAATAGTAAACTAATCATACTATAAAATGAAAGAAATGGAATATAAAATAGCGGAAAAATCAGAAATTTTTTCTGGTAGTATACAATATGTTACAATATGTTTTGTCAATGAAAGAAGAAATTCCATGCATCGCATGGGAGAGGTTCGCGAACTCCCTCTATAAAAAACTATGGAAACAACAATATCCTTAGGTATTGTTTTGTTTTTTTATTGTGACAGTTCAAGAACGTTCTTTCTTCTTATTCGTAGTAGAGAAGGAGAATGAGTGAAATGAAAAAAGAAAAAGCAGTTGTTGTTTTTAGTGGTGGACAAGATAGTACAACATGTTTATTTTGGGCAATAGAGCAGTTTGCAGAAGTAGAAGCTGTAACGTTTAATTACAATCAACGTCATAAATTAGAAATTGATTGTGCAGTGGAAATTGCGAAAGAGCTAGGAATTAAACATACGGTACTAGATATGAGTCTATTAAATCAACTTGCTCCAAATGCGTTAACGAGAACGGATATGGAGATTACACATGAAGAAGGTGAATTGCCATCGACATTTGTAGATGGACGAAATTTACTATTCTTATCATTTGCTGCTGTATTAGCAAAACAAGTTGAGGCACGTCATATTGTAACGGGTGTATGTGAAACTGATTTTAGTGGTTACCCAGATTGCCGTGACGTGTTTGTGAAATCGTTAAACGTTACATTAAATTTATCTATGGATTATCCATTTGTCATTCATACACCACTTATGTGGATTGATAAAGCAGACACGTGGAAATTATCTGATGAACTTGGCGCATTCGAGTTTGTTAGAGAAAAAACATTAACATGTTATAACGGAATCATTGGTGATGGTTGCGGTGAATGTCCAGCATGTCAACTTCGTAAAGCAGGATTAGATACGTACTTACAAGAACGCGAAGGAGCGAACAACTAATGGATAATTTCTTTGGATTTCGCATCGTAGAAAATTTGCAAAAAATGGACAAGGATATTCAACGTAAACAACTCAAATATCATAATAAAAGAGTAATGGTCAGCAAGGAATTTACATTTGATGCAGCACACCATTTACACTGTTATGAAGGGAAATGTAAAAACTTACATGGTCACACATATAAAGTTGTATTTGGGATTAGTGGATATGTAAATGAAATAGGACTTGCAATTGACTTTGGAGATATAAAAGAAATTTGGAAAAACGAAATTGAAATATATTTAGATCATCGTTATTTAAACGAAACATTACCAGCGATGAATACGACTGCTGAGAATATGGTCGTTTGGATTTATGAAAAGATGGCAGAAGCATTAACGAAAGATAATCGTGTGAATGAATATAAAGGAGCTCGTGTTGAATTTGTTCGCCTATTTGAGACGCCAACTAGTTATGCGGAAGTAAGACGGGAGTGGATGCTCGATGAGTAAAATCCCTGTCTTAGAAATATTCGGTCCGACTATTCAAGGAGAAGGCATGGTTGTCGGGCAAAAGACTATGTTTATTCGAACTGCTGGCTGTGACTATAGCTGTTCTTGGTGTGATTCTGCTTTTACATGGGATGGATCGGCAAAAGATCAAATTAGACAAATGCCAGCGGAAGACATTTGGAATGAGCTTGTTGAAATTGGAGGAGAAAATTTCTCTCATGTTACGATTTCGGGTGGGAATCCTGTTTTATTGAAAAATATTGAGTCGCTTCTTTCTATATTAAAAGAGAATGGGATGCGAACGGCGATAGAAACACAAGGGAGTAAATGGCAAGATTGGTTACTTCAAATTGATGAGATAACCATTTCGCCAAAACCACCAAGTTCGGGAATGAAAACAGATTATCAAAAGTTAGATGCTGTAATTCAGAAACTAGCAGGAAAAGATATTAGTTTAAAAGTAGTAGTATTCGATGATCGCGACTTTGAATATGCAGTTAAGATGCACGAACGTTATCCATCTGTACCATTTTTCTTACAAGTAGGGAACGATGATACGAAAACAGTGGATGATGCAATGCTTATTAAAAAATTATTAGATAAGTATGAGTGGCTTATTGAAAAAGCTGTTAATTGTAAAAAAATGAATGATGCGAAAGTATTGCCGCAGCTTCATGCGTTAGTATGGGGAAATAAACGAGGCGTATAAAGAGAAGGGATGTTTAAAATGGCAGGAAGATTAGATGAAGATTTAAAAGATGTAACATTATTAGGAAATCAAAATACAAAATATTTATTTGAATATAGCCCAGAAATTTTAGAGGTATTTGATAATAACCATTCAAACCGTGATTACTTTGTAAAATTCAATTGTCCTGAATTTACAAGCTTATGTCCGAAAACAGGACAACCAGACTTTGCAACAATTTATATTAGCTACATTCCTGAACAAAGAATGGTAGAGAGTAAATCTTTAAAGTTATATTTATTTAGCTTCCGCAATCACGGTGACTTCCACGAAGATTGTATGAATGTAATTATGAATGATTTAATTAAATTAATGGATCCGCGTTACATTGAAGTATGGGGCAAATTCACACCACGTGGTGGTATTTCAATTGATCCATATTGCAACTACGGTCGACCAGGAACGAAGTATGAACAAATGGCAGATTACCGTATGATGAACCACGATCTATATCCGGAAACGATTGATAATCGTTAATAGAAAGAAAAGTCCTGTATAGTATACAGGACTTTTCTTTCTATTATATTATGCATTTTGATTAATGACAGTATAGTTTTTATGACTTACAACTGTAAGAGGTTCCATATCTAGTTCTCTAAAATTCTCCATAATTGTTATATCAACAATAACAGAGTTTTGATTTACCTTTTGAACACGGCCTTGCATTCCACCTTTAAATTCGATGATATCTCCAGTTTCTGCGATCTGCATAAGCAACTCTCCTTGTTACAGTTTTTCCAAAAAAGAATAATTTGGGATTTTTTATTTTCCTTTATTTTGAACTATGTTTCCTGTTTTGTAAATGTTTTCAAAGGAAAAAGTCGAAAAATATTCATATTTTGTAAGATAATATCCATATTTCATATGATGCTGGAGAAAAAGTGTTTATATCTTTATAATGAAAATGGATGTCGGTCTGTTTAATATGGGGAAATAGGAGCGGTAAAATAATGTTTGAAATTATGGGGATCTTTATAGCTTTGTTCTTATATTTATTTTCTTATACACAGTTGAAGAAAATTCGTCAACATGAAACGAATACATATTTTGATGGAATAGATGCTTCAGTTACTCATAGTAGTGGCGGAGATATGTAACAATATGTAACTTTTATTTTCA
This sequence comes from Bacillus cereus group sp. N12, assembly GCF_016483575.1. Lineage (NCBI taxonomy): Bacteria > Bacillati > Bacillota > Bacilli > Caryophanales > Bacillaceae > Bacillus > Bacillus cereus group sp. N12. The sequence goes on along the minus strand of NZ_JAEHBO010000003.1, from coordinate 41,755 downwards.
GCATGTTATGATGAATGTAAGAAATAGTACATAATATAGTTCGTAAGTGATGAATGGAGAGTGAAAAGAATGTGGATATCTTTTATTCGTCATGGTCGCTTGAATAGTACTATAGAACCGATGACAATTACTTCATTTCATGAATGGCTGAAGAGATATGATGTAGATAGTATGAGTAGGGAATGTAACATACCGATTGAAACAATTGAGGCAGTAGAATCGGCAAATTTAATTGTATCGAGTGATCAAAGACGTGCTGTACAGTCAGCAGCGGAATTAATGAATTCTTTGTCCTTTGTGCAAAATTCTCTTTTTAGGGAAGTAGAAGTACCGTTGAGTTTTTTTGCACCAGAATGGTTTAAATGTAAGCCGGGGACTTGGTTTTTTATTGGACGTGTTTTATGGATGGTTGGGTATCATAAAGATGTTGAGTCGTATAAGGAAGCAAGGGGAAGGGCAAAAGAAGCTGCTAACATGTTACATCATTATGCAATGGTGCACGGGAAAATCGCGATAGTAGGACATAGCTATTTTAATGCCATGATTGGTGCGGAACTGAGGGCGATGGGATGGTCTGGACCTCCTATTTTTCATCGGAAGCCGTGGGGATATACAAAGTATACGTTCCATGAGGCGATGAGTGGAAGTGTATTAAATACAAAATTAACTTAAAAGCACACGATTTTATATAAAATCGTGTGCTTTTTTTTAAGATATAGAAACCAATGTACGTAATGGTTTTATTAGATGAGCATAAGGTTCGCCAACGAGCATTACGGTTTTATCTTTGTTGTAACCTAGTTTTTCATACAGTGAAAAAGCACGCTTGTTTTCTAAATTAACAAGTAAGGCGATTTTTTCATAACCTGTTTCAGCTGCATGAAGTTCAGCTGCATCGATTAACTTAGAGCCAATGCCACGTCCGCCGTACATATTTGAAACTGACAACGTGTCAATATAATACTCATCAAGTTCAGCTTCTTTTTCTAACGTAATGGATTCATCTTCATGTAGTTCTCTTAAGTGGCGTATGATTGGTGCATCAAGTTGTTCAACGTCACTACCGTGATAAGCGACAATAACCCCAACTACCTTTCCATCTTGTTCCGCCACTAAACAGTTTTCATAGCTCAACCGATTATTTTCTTTTACGAACCATTTTTCAAGTCCTAGTAATACATTTGCTTCAACTGTGCTACCAGTGATTTTTTCAGCAATTTCATGCAGAGCATTATACAATAAAGGAGATATTGCCTTTGCATCTGTCTTTGTTGCTTTCCGAATCATAGTATCCCTCCTAGTTCTATTTATATATTGTAACATAGTGGTATGGAACTTTGTATGATTGAATGCCAAAATGTTTGATATAGAGAAGTAGCTATGTTAGTATATGATATTTAGTGGACATATAATAAAGCAATACTGCTTGTAAAATAATGAAAATGAAATGAAGGCATAGCAACAGGAAAAATTTACAGTTGTTGACCGATAAAAGATACGATAAAATAAAATATTGCATAGAGGTGAAATACATGGATGAACAATTAGCAAATACAATTTTGGATCAGCTGAAAAATGGTGAGATAAAGGAGTATGTTGTAACGAAAGATGTATTTTATACGTTTAGGAAAGTTGTAGTAAGTCGAGAAGATTTTAAACATATTATTGGGAACGCACAACGCGGCGGACAGGTAATTTATACATATTCAAAAACGCCACGTTCATAAATAGAAGATAAAGGGGAGGAGAATTATGGGCGATTTTAAACAAGGCATTTTACCGCATTGGGATTATATGTGGAAAGATAGAGCCGGAAATAGATGTATGGGAATGGTTATGTATCCAGAGAAACGAAAATGTTCAACAAAAATGCTTCAGAAAATAAAAAGGGCGTATGAGCAAGCGGCAGAAATTAAAGTAACTGTACAAGTTCAACAGACATATGAGTACGTAGAAGGAATGATCGTATACTTTGATGAAGAAGCTCCTGTATGTACAATGCTGGATAAAGATGAGAATCCGCATCACATATTTGTAAAAGATATTTTGCGTATTGAGCACTCTGAATAAACTTTTCATACATAAATTGAAACGCCATAATAATAATCTTTTTCTATAATAGTTATCTTTTATTATGTAACGAGCAACGAAAGTATATGTATAATATTTAATAAAGTAAAATTGATAAATGTAATCGTTTGTTAGAACAGATTATCGTTTCATGTCTGTTCTTTTTTGCGTGATGCTGGAGAAATATATTCCTCCAGCATTTGCCGTTTTATGACAAAATATATTGTTAACTTTTTTTAAAATGAGGTTAAATTCGTTGACAACTTTTTTGAAAAGCACTTTATTGACATGAGTTTTAGAATGTTGTTTCATAGTCATTGTATTGAAAAAAATCGGCGGTCTTGTCGAAAAGTAAAAGTTAAAAAAAGAAAGAATTTATACATATATCTTGTGTCTTATTTTGAAACGTAATACAATATATAGAGAAATCAAGAAACGACATACAAAGAGTATAGATTGGAGAGGGAGGGTCGGAAATGTTAGTTGCATATGATTCTATGACAGGAAACGTGAAGCGTTTCATTCACAAATTAAATATGCCGGCCGTTCAAATTGGTGAAGATCTAGTAATAGATGAAGACTTTATTCTTATTACGTATACAACAGGTTTTGGCAATGTACCAGAACGTGTTTTAGAATTTTTAGAGCGCAATAATGACAAATTAAAAGGCGTATCTGCAAGCGGCAATCGTAACTGGGGAGACATGTTCGGTGCAAGTGCTGACAAAATTTCTGCTAAATATGAAGTGCCTATTGTATCAAAATTTGAGTTATCAGGAACAAATAACGATGTAGAATATTTTAAGGAAAGGGTGCGGGAGATTGCGACACATTGAACTGAATAATGAAATCACGCAAATGCAGGACGGTTTTTATCAGCTTCATAAAGATAAAGAGGCATTAGAAGTCTTTATGGAAGAAGCTAGAGAGAATACCGTTCCTTTTAATAGCGTGGCAGAGCGAATGGAGTATATGAAAGAACATGATTACTATTACAACGTTCTGGACGAGTATAGCTTGGAGGAAGTAGAAGAAGTATATAACATCGCTTATGGTGAAAACTTCGAATTCCAATCTTATATGGCAGCATCTAAGTTCTACAAAGATTATGCGTTAAAAACGAATGATCAAAAACAATACTTAGAAAGCTATGAAGATCGTGTAGCAATTGTGTCATTATACTTAGGACGTGGTGATGTTGCGAAGGCAAAACAATTCGCAAGCATGATTGTAAAACAAAACTACCAACCAGCGACACCAACCTTTTTAAATGCGGGAAGAAGCAGAAGAGGAGAAATGGTGTCTTGTTTCTTGTTAGAGATGGACGATAGCTTAAATTCAATCGGCTTTAACATTAATACTGCAATGCAATTATCAAAAATTGGCGGGGGAGTAGCTTTAAACTTATCTAAGCTACGTGCACGTGGTGAGCAAATTAAAGGTATTGATAACGCTGCAAGTGGTGTAGTACCTGTTATGAAATTGCTTGAAGATTCGTTTTCATATGCGAATCAACTTGGCCAACGAAAAGGTGCTGGTGCAGTATACTTAAACATCTTCCATTGGGATATTATCGAATTCCTTGATACAAAGAAAATAAATGCCGATGAGAAGAGCCGTATTCAGTCTCTATCAATCGGAATTATCGTTCCAAGTAAGTTCTTTGAGCTTGCTGAGAAAAACGAACCTTTCCATGTTTTCGCGCCTTATACGGTGTTTAAAGAATATGGCAAGCATTTAGATGATATTGACATTGATGAAATGTACGATGAATTAATGAGCAATCCGAAAGTGAAGAAGAAGCCGCTAGATATTAGTGCACGTGATATGCTTATTAAAATCGCAATGATTCAGCTTGAGTCTGGTTATCCATACTTAATGTTTAAATCAAATGCAAATAATCAGCATCCACTGAAGGATATTGGAACTGTGAAGATGTCGAACTTGTGTTAAATATGTAGCACCTTCTAGTAGAAATGCTAGTCGAAAACTCCGTTAAACGGGGAAAGCCTCAAGTTTGAGGTAACCTACCGTGCTAAATCTTATCTTAGAATGAAAATAGAAAAGTTCAGAATGTATCTTATTATTTTGTATAGCAGAGTGATTGGACAACATAAAGTAATAAGAGACTTTCTGAAAGATTAAGATAAGTAAAAGCCTAACGACTATCCCTTATGGGAGTAGAGCGCAAGTGATTGGCGTTCGAAAAGCGGAGCACCTAATCAGGTAATGCTGTAGGTGATGATATAGTCTGTCCTGTATGGTGACATACAGCAGTTGCATGAGCAACGGACTGAGGAGTAGCGAACTCGGTTGAACATTCGAGACAGAAATCTTCCAGCTACAAGAAACTTCTGAAATAAATGATTACGGTACAGATGACATTATCCGCCGCGATATTAACTGTAACTTAGGATCACTAAATATCGTAAATGTAATGGAAAATAAAGAAATTCGTGAAGCAGTTCATGCAGGAATGGAAGCTTTAACAGCTGTTTCTGATATGACAATCATTCCGAATGCACCAACTGTGAAAAAAGCAAATGATGAGCTTCATTCAGTTGGACTTGGAGCAATGAACTTACATGGATATTTAGCAAAAAATAAAATCGGTTATGAAAGTGCAGAAGCGAAAGAGTTCGCTCGTACATTCTTTATGATGTTAAATTACTACTCTATTGAGAAAAGTATGGAAATCGCTAAAGAAAAAGGCGAAACATTTAAAGACTTCGATAAGTCTGATTATGCGAACGGCACATACTTTGAGAAGTATGAAACGACAGATTACAGCCCAGTAACTGAAAAAGTTCAGCAACTATTTGAAGGAATTCATATTCCAACAAAAGAAGATTGGACAAGTTTAAAAGAGCAAGTGCAGAAGAATGGATTATATAATTCATACCGTCTTGCTATCGCTCCAACACAATCTATCAGTTACGTTCAAAATGCAACTTCAAGCGTAATGCCGATCGTAAGTCAAATCGAATCAAGAACGTATGCGAATGCGACAACATATTATCCAATGCCGTATTTATCAAAAGATACGTTCTGGTACTATAAATCTTCTTACGATATGAATCAGTTTAAATTAATTGATTTAATTGCAGAAATTCAAGAGCATATTGACCAAGGAATTAGTACAATTCTTTACGTTAATAGTGATATTTCAACACGTGAGTTAGCACGTTACTACATCTATGCACATAAAAAAGGCTTAAAGAGTCTGTATTATACGAGAACACGTAAATTAAGCGTGGAAGAGTGCGTAGCTTGTACCGTTTAATATAAAAAAGTGAGACATTATGAGCAGGGTTTTCTGAACCCTGCTCATGCTTAGTTATCAATTTTTCATGTTTATTTAGAGAAGGGGCGATTGAATGCGTGCGGTAAACTGGAACAAAAAGGAAGACGATTTTAGTTTAATGTTTTGGAAGCAAAACATCGCTCAGTTTTGGACAGAAGAAGAAATCGCGGTGTCTTCTGACAAAAATACTTGGGCACAATTATCAAAAGAAGAGCAAATTGCTTATAAGCGTGTATTAGGTGGTTTAACACTTTTAGATACGAAACAAGGTGGCGAAGGGATGCCACTTGTACTTGTTCATCTTGAAAATTTACAAGCAAAAAGTGTATTAGCTTTCATGGGAGCTATGGAAGAAGTACATGCGAAGAGTTACAGTCATATTTTTACAACGTTAGCTACGGAAGAAGAAATTGATGATATTTTTGAATGGGTAGACAATCATCCATTACTTGAGAAAAAGGCTGGTATTATTACTCGTTACTATCGTCGTTTATTAAAGCCTCAAGTAACGAAAAAAGAGTTATACATGGCAATGGTAGCAAGTGTGTTCTTAGAAAGTTACTTATTCTATAGTGGATTCTTCTATCCACTTTACTTAGCAGGTCAAGGTAAATTGACGGCAAGTGGTGAAATTATTAACCTAATCATTCGTGATGAGTCCATTCACGGCGTATTCGTCGGTATTTTAGCACAACAACTTTTCGCAGAGCTTTCTGCAGAAGATCAACAAGAAGTGCAAAAAGAAACGCAAGAGTTATTAATGGAACTATATGAAATTGAAATGGCATACACAGAAGAAATTTACACTTCTATCGGTCTTGTAGATGATGTAAATCGTTTCGTTCGCTACAATGCGAATAAAGGACTTATGAATTTAGGACTTGAGCCGAAGTTTGAAGAAGAAGAAATTAACCCAATCGTTTTAAATGGTCTACGTACAGATACGAAAAACCATGATTTCTTCTCTGTAAAAGGAAATGGTTACGTAAAAGCAACGAACGTTGAAAAGTTATCTGACGATGACTTCGCATTCAATTTTTAATATCGTGTCATAGAAAAAGCTGTCTTTATAGAAAAGACAGCTTTTTTCTATGGATAGTTTACATAATGTTATTATTTCATGGAAATATTCCTATCTCATAAAAGCCAAATTTGTAAGGGAGTGAAAATAAAAAACACGAATTAAAGTTTTATTTTTTATATTTAGCAGTATGAGAGATTGAATAACTTATGTCAAAATGAATAAAAAATGAGAAGAAGTGAGGCCTCATTCCACCTATATGTTTTCTTTCGAATTGAATTTTTTAATTACATACATTTTGGCTCGAAAATTGCATGATATTTAAAAACAAAAGGGAACTGTAATAGTTGGTGTGATGTATACAGTTATTTGAAAGCGTTTCCTTTTTGCTGTCAATTTTCAAATGAAAATGAGATAGAGAAAGTAGGGGGAATGATAGGTGGGAAAAGTAGTTGGTTTAAAACGTTCATTAGGACTTTGGTCAATTGTTATGCTAGGGGTCGGGTATATGACGCCGATGGTTGGATTTGATACGTTTGGAATCGTTTCGGAAAAAACGGGTGGACATGTTCCAGGAGCTTATTTGATTGCGTTAGCAGGGATGTTGTTTACCGCTGCAAGCTACGGCAAAATGGTAAAGGTTTTTCCTACCGCAGGATCAGCTTATACGTATACACAGAAAACAATTAGTGCAAGACTTGGGTTTCTTGTTGGATGGTCCGCATTATTGGATTATTTGTTTTTGCCGATGGTGAACGCACTATTAACGAGAATTTATTTGTCAGCATTTTTTCCAAGTGTTCCTAATTGGATATGGGTCATTGGTTTTATTCTACTGATTACACTTATAAATGTTATTAGCGTAAATGTTACTGCTAACTTCAATACGTTTTTAGTAATATTTCAAGTGCTAGTAATGGCCGTGTTTGTTTTTCTAGTTATAAAAGGTTTATTAGCGGGAGAGGGAACAGGAGAAGTTTTTTCCATTCAGCCGTTTTTTCAATCAGATATACAAATATCACCGTTAGTTGCAGGTGCAACAATTCTTTGTTTTTCATTTTTAGGTTTTGATGCAGTAACTACATTTTCGGAAGAGACACCAAACGCGAGGAAGACAATACCTCGGGCTATTTTTCTTACTGCTTTAATCGGTGGAGTTTTATTCATTACAACTACGTATTTTACACAATCTTTCTTTCCAGATACATCTGTATTTAAAGATAAAGAATCAGCGTCTCCAGAAATTGCGCTATATGTTGGTGGAAAACTATTTCAAGCTTTCTTTTTAGTAGGAACGCTTATGGGGACACTCGCGTCTGGTTTAGCTTCTCATACAAGTGTGTCTAGATTATTGTACGTAATGGGTCGAGATAATGTCATTCCGAAAAAAATATTCGGATACATTCATCCTCGTTGGCGAACGCCAGTATATAACATTATTATTGTAGGAGTTATTTCACTCTCTGCGATATTCATTGATTTAGAAACGGCAGCATCACTTATTAATTTTGGAGCGCTTATTGCATTTACATTTGTTAATTTATCTGTAATTTCCTACTATGTAATTAAGAAAAAAAGATATAAAACGATAAAAGACTGTTTAAATTTTTTAGTGATGCCTATTTTAGGTGCTGGTACTGTAGCAGTACTATGGTTTAATCTCAATGTTCATTCACTTATTCTCGGTATTTGCTGGGCTGCTATTGGAATGGGATACCTTTTATATATTACAAATATGTTCCGCTTAGCTCCTCCGCAAATGCATTTTGAAGAAGTGCAGGAAATGTAAAAAGCAAAAGACATCGGATAAATCCCGATGTCTTTTGCTTTTTATATTTAATAATCATGCAGTATTGCATAAGTCATTCAAAGCGTCATAAGTAGGAGGGTGACACAATATGATTACCGTAGCATTTTCACTTGGCACGATTATTGCTTTGTATAATTAGTAAAAATAAAAAGCGGGGTGTTATCGTGCCGATTCAGTCAGAAAAACATACAGGTGAGGTTGAAGATCCTTTAGAGGAATTTCAAGCTATATTAAAAGAGGCGCTTCATTTTTTACATTATCCAGACGAAGTATTTGAATTTCTGAAAAAACCAATGCGTTTTTTAGAAGTAAGTATTCCTGTTCGTATGGATGATGGAACAACAAAGGTATTTCAAGGGTATCGTGCTCAGCATAATGACGCAGCTGGGCCAACGAAAGGTGGTATTAGATTCCATCCAGATGTTACGGCAGAAGAAGTAAAAGCACTTGCTGGCTGGATGAGCTTGAAATGTGGAGTGACAGGACTGCCATATGGAGGCGCAAAGGGCGGGATTATTTGTAATCCACAGGAGATGAGTTTTAGAGAATTAGAGTTATTGAGTCGTGGGTATGTAAGGGCAGTAAGTCAAATTGTGGGACCGACGAAAGATATTCCGGCTCCTGATATGTACACAAATGCGCAAATTATGGCTTGGATGCTAGATGAATATGACCATATTAGGGAGTTTGACTCTCCAGGCTTTATAACCGGGAAGCCATTAATGCTAGGAGGATCACAAGGACGGGAAACAGCAACTTCTAAAGGTGTATTGTATACGCTTCAGTTAGTAAGTGAGTTAAAACAAATTCCACTACAAAATATGAGAGTTATTATTCAAGGATTTGGGAATGTTGGAGGGTATTTGGCGAAATATTTATATGATATTGGTGTGAAAGTAGTTGGGGTATCAGATGCTATAGGAGGAATTTATAATCCAGACGGCTTAGATGTTCCTTATTTATTAGAAAACAGAGATTCTTTCGGTGTAGTATCGAATCTTTTTAGTAAAACAATTTCTAATCAGGAGTTGTTAGAAAAAGAATGTGATGTACTCATTCCAGCGGCAATTGGGGGAGTCATTACGAAACATAATGCAGGAAAGCTTGGATGTAAGATTATCATTGAGGCTGCAAATGGTCCAACAACAAAAGAGGCGATAACGATGTTAGAAGAAAAGGGAGTTTTGGTTGTTCCAGATATTTTAGCAAACTCGGGTGGGGTTATTGTTTCTTATTTTGAATGGTGTCAAAATAATCAAGGATATTATTGGACAGAGCAATATGTTGATCAATGTTTAAAAGAGAAAATTACATCTAGTTTTTCTAACGTACTTGACACTTCAAAACACTTTGGAGTAAATATGAAAATTGCTGCTTATATTGAAGGAGTTCGTAAGATTGTAGAAGCATCGCGCCTAAGAGGTTGGTTGCATTTTTAACCTAAAGGAGGGCTCAAATGAAATTGGATATTTTATTAGAAGAAGTGGAGAGACAACCAATCGGTTATTATTGTGTTTTGTCGAAAAGTCATCGTTACGATATAGCTGTTACGTATTCACAACAGTTTCTTGGAAAAGCAATGGTTACCTCTATTCAAAATGGGAGAATGATTTTGTTAAGTCAAGAAGATATTGTAGAGGAACAATATTGGGCACCGAGGTTAGGAATTGAGATTGAAGACATAGAAGAGTTTCAAAGCTTTTTTTATATGATTCTTCAGTCACAAAGGTTAGAAGAGCAATATTAATAGAATAAAAGAAGGGGATGATTGATTATGTACTATGATATTATTACGAGTCCATGCTATGGAACAATTGAAAAAGTTTCTATTGTTAAGGATTCTCGAGTTTATGAATGGGAGCCATTATTTTCGATTAAAGATATGAATGGTAAACTGGAAGTAATTAAGATGGGATGTAGCGGAGAAGTTCACTCTTTAGAAGTAGAGGCAGGAGATAAAGTAATTCCAGGTATGGTATTAGCTTATATTCAAGAAGACCTTTTCGTTAGTGGTAGTGATTAATGATAGAACAATGAGGAAGATGGAGGTGCTCATCTTCCTTTTTTTATTAAGTAAAGGAAAGAATGTTTTATTTTCAGATTAATTAAAAAAATCTGTATTTAATGATACAATACAAATTAAGTAGCCCAAAGGAGGAATAGCAGAATGTTTTCCATTGCTCGTAATAAAATTAGACCTATTGTTTCTCTACCTATCGATCAATCCGAAAAGGAATGGAATATAGACGTTGAAAATATAAAAGAACCTTTTCTATTTTTAAAAAGGGGAGAGAAATTATTTGCATACGTTCATGTCAAGGATCTGCTATCAAACAGTAAGGACTTACATTCCAAGGCATTGCTTGCAAATGCAGTTTCGCTAGATACAATATGTTATCTTAGTAAAAATATTTCTTTAACAGCTCTGTTTCAAATTATTGGAGCGCCGATTGCGATAGTGAAAAATGAAATGGATGAGTTAATAGGATATATAAGAAGAGAAGATGTTTTTGCAGAACTATTTAAACAAGAAAATCAGAGTGTTGATATATTAAAAATTATTTTAACGTCTATTCCAATGGGGATTTTTGTAGTGGATCGTGAAAAGAAAATTGTAAATTGCAATGAATCTGGTTTGAAGATGATTAAATCTACACCTGAAAGAGTAATGAATGTACCAGCAGAACAAATTTTTAACGAAGGACATATTAATAACGTATTTGCAACGGGAAAGACAATTTTGAATCAATTACAAATCACAAATGAGATGGGTGTATTAGTTGACTACAGTCCCATTCCAAACTTTGATGGAAATATTGAAGGAATGGTTATTATCGTACAAGATTTGCCGATGGTTGAGGACATGGCAATGGAAATTGAATATATAAAGGATTTAAACAAAGATTTGCATGCAATTTTGTCTAGTATTTATGATGAAATATTAGTTGTTAATCATAAAGGGGAATTAATTCGTTACAGTGAAACCGTTATTAATGATTTTTGGGGGAGTAATTTGAAGGATCTTTTAGGTAAAAACCTTTTAGACTTAGAACAGAAAGGGTTATTTAGTCCATCTGTTACGCGATTAGTATTGGAGCAACAAAAAAAGGTATCAGTTGTACAAGAAACAAAAAGTGGAAGAAAAATATTGGCGGTTGGAAATCCTGTATTTGATGAAAGCGGAGAGCTTCATCGTATTATTATTGCTTCAAGGGATATTACAGAAGCTACGAGATTAAAGACGGAATTACATGAAATAAAGAGAATATCAGAGCAATATAAGAAGGAATTAGATGATTTTAAAAATAAAGATCGTTTTCTTAAGAAACTTATTTACTGTAGTCCGAAAATGGAGCAAATTATAAACCAAGCTAAAAAAATAGCAGATTTCTCTTCCAATGTTCTTATTTCCGGAGAATCGGGCGTCGGGAAGGAAGTAATTGCTCAAGCAATTCATCAACTTGGAAAGCGATCTGCAAAGCCATTTTTAAAATTAAATTGTGGTGCAATTCCAGAAACTTTGTTAGAAAGTGAACTATTTGGTTATACGAAAGGTGCTTTTACAGGAGCAGATAAAAATGGAAAAGAAGGATATTTCAAGCGAGCTGATCAAGGTATTTTATTTTTAGATGAAATTGGAGAAATGCCTCTACATTTGCAGGTGAAATTGCTTAGGGTCCTGCAGGAACAAGAAGTAATTCCTATTGGAAGTACAATACCTACGAAAATAAATGTACAAATTATTGCCGCTACAAATAAAAGTCTGGAAAAGATGGTAGAGGCAGGAACGTTCCGTGAAGATTTATTTTATCGTTTAAATGTAATTCCATTGCAAGTGCCTCCTCTACGAGAGCGAATGGAAGATGTCCCAGTACTCGCTTTTCATTTTTTACAACAGTTAAATGAAAAATATAATAAAAACTATCATTTAACTCCGGATGCACTTAACTTACTAGAGTTTTATTCATGGCCAGGAAATGTACGTGAATTACAAAATATGATTGAACGTTTAGTAGTATCAGCAGACGATCCAGTAATTGAAGCTGAGTTTGTTAGTAAGTTTTTAACCCCCGGTTATGACTTTAAAAAATCAAAACCAGTTATTACGAGAGTATTACCGTTACAAGAAGCACTACATTCTGTAGAAGAACAATTGATTTTACTTGCAATGAAGCAGTATAAAACAACGACTAAGGCAGCAAAAGCTCTTGGCATTAGCCAATCTTCAGTGAGTCGAAAATATCAAAGGATTGTCAGTGAAAAAGGAATGCCAACTGATATAATCTCGTATTCCTAAAAAAGGAGAAGGTCACATAGACTTCTCCTTTTTTGTTAGTTTAGCGAGTTTTCCGCTATTCGTGGTTGGCAAGTACTATCATCTCACATTTCAGCAAAATGAAAGATGGTAATGGTACTGATCTATGTTTTGTTTTATGCAAAGTGGAATAGTGTATGCAACAACGCATACTTCTTTTTTATTACACGTAAGAATATAGTTAGTTTTTATAGGATTCCTTTGTGCTTTAAATGTTGGCATGAAACTTGCTTATAAATATATAAACGATCAATAAAGGAGGATTCAATATAGTGCTAGATTTAAAAATGTATGTAAACGGTGAATGGAGAGAGTCTAGTAATCAAGAAAAAAGAACAATAATTAACCCTGCGAATGGCAAGGGTATAGCATATGCACCTGAGGGAACAATTGAGGATACAAAATACGCGATCGAAGTGGCAAGAGCGACTTTCGATAGTGGAATTTGGTCAGAAACATCCACTGCTGAAAGGGCATCATATTTATTTAAAATAGCAGATGAAATTGATAAAAATATGGAAGAGTTAGTGTATCTTGAAACAATGGATAATGGAAAAACATACCGTGAGGCAGAAGGAGATATTGGAGATGCAGCGGCTTGTTTTCGCTATTATGCTGGATCGATTACAAAGCCAGATGGGCAAACATATCATGTAGCCGATCCAATGCAAGCAATGGTTGTAAGAGAGCCAGTTGGTGTTTGTGGATTAATTGTTCCATGGAATTATCCGCTATTGATGAGTGTATGGAAAATTGCACCTGCTTTAGCAGCTGGAAATACAATTGTGTTTAAACCTTCTGAAGTGACACCAATTACTGCGACAAAGCTATTCGAAATCCTTGAAAAAATAGGGCTACCAAAAGGTGTTGCTAATATGGTAATGGGGGCCGGTCCAATAGTAGGGAATGAAATTGCAGCGAGTAGTAAGGTGGATATGATTTCCTTTACAGGTGGAACAAAAACAGGCAAGCACATTATGAGAACGGCAGCAGATAATATGAAAAAGATTTCGCTAGAACTTGGAGGCAAATCACCGAATATTATTTTTGCAGATGCAGATTTTGAAACAGCTATTGATTATGCACTATTTGGTATTTATGCAGGTAGCGGACAAGTATGTTCAGCAGGATCGAGAATCCTTGTTGAAGAAAGCGTTTACGATAAATTTATTAATAGTTTTGTGGAGCGAGCGCAGCAAATTAACGTTGGGCCTGGTGATAATCCTGAATCAGAAATGGGACCACTTGTAAGTCAAGAACATATGGAAAAAGTATTACGCTACATTGAAATTGGGAAAGACGAAGGCGCAGACATTGCTTGTGGAGGTAAGCGAATACTGACAGATGGAAAAGGTGAGGGTTTCTTTATTGAACCAACGGTCTTTGTCAATGTAAAACCCGATATGCGCATTGTACAGGAAGAAATTTTCGGTCCTGTTGTAGTAATTCAAAAGTTTAAAAATGAACAAGAAGCAATTGAGTTAGCAAATGGTACAGATTATGGCTTAGCTGGAGGGGTATTTACAGTTGATGGTGCGAAAGCAATGCGTGTAATTCGCAAGCTTCGCGCAGGAATTACGTGGATTAACAGCTATCATCCAACATACAATGAAGCACCTTGGGGTGGATATAAGCAAAGTGGTATAGGTCGTAGTCTAGGAACGTTTGGTTTAGAGGAATTTCAAGAAATTAAGCAGATTAATATAAATCTAGAAGTAGAACCTATTGGTTGGTTTGCAAATAAAAAGAATATAGGAGTGAAATAAATGGGAACGAACGTGGAAAATAAATTGAATGAACAAGATGTAAAAGGTTCAAATGTAAATGAGTATATTACGAAAGTACTACAGTTAATTGAAAAAGAAAAAGTTTCTGAAGAAGAAGCAAACTGGATTCAAAAAGAAACAGTAGATGGATTTAGAGAGCATGTGAATCCTGGTTTTCTAGCATATAGAAAAACAGTAACAAAGGATGGACAATTTGCGGCAGTAGAATGGTCTGATGAAGGATCTTGTTTCATGGATATTAATGGTAAAAAATACATTGACTGTTTAGGTGGATTCGGAATTTACAATGTTGGTCACCGTAATCCGAAAGTAGTAAAAGCTGTGACAGATCAACTAAAGCGTCAAGCATTACACAGTCAAGATTTACTAGATCCACTTCGAGCGATTCTTGCAAAGATTTTAGCGGATATTACACCTGGTGATTTGAAATATGCCTTCTTCACAAATAGTGGAACAGAAAGTGTAGAGGCAGCATTAAAACTAGCAAAAATGTATAGTGAACGAACAACTTTCATTTCTACAACTCGTGCTTTCCATGGTAAGAGCCTTGGTGCTTTATCTGGGACGGCAAAAGGAATGTTCCGCAAGCCATTTTTACCATTAATTCCGGGTTTCCGTCATGTCCCATTTGGCGATATTGATATGATGAGAAAAACATTTGAGACATGCGCATTAGTGGGAGAAGATGTTGCAGCAGTTATTTTAGAACCAATTCAAGGAGAGGGCGGTATTATTTTACCTCCAGAAAATTATTTGAAACAAGTACGAGAGCTTTGTGATGAGTTTGGATCACTCCTTATTTTCGATGAAGTACAAACTGGAATGGGACGTACAGGGAAAATGTTTGCAGCGGAATTATATGATGTTGTGCCGGATATTATTTGTCTGGCGAAGGCATTTGGTGGAGGCGTTATGCCAGCAGGAGCTATCGTTGCGAAAGAGAAAGTATTCCAAAGTTGGTTTGAAAATCCATTTATGCATACAACAACATTTGGAGGGAATCCGCTGGCATGTGCGGCTGCAATTGCAACAATCCATGTATTATTGGAAGAGAAATTACCAGAACGTGCTGCTGAAGTTGGGGCGTATTTCTTAAATGGATTGAAACAAGCAGCAGAAGGGCACGAGGATAAAATCTTTGAAATTCGTGGTCAAGGTTTAATGATTGGTATTGAATTCCATAAAGACGAGATTGGTTACGAAGTGTCAAAGGCAATGTTTGATCAAGGTATTCTCGTTGCTGGAACGTTAATTAACTCAAAAACAATTCGTATCGAACCATCTCTTACAATTAGTTATGAAGAGGTAGATACAGTTATTAATACGTTTAAATCTGTACTAGCGCAAGTAAAAGGAAAGTAATTTTTGTATAAAATTATATACGGATTCAAACTAGTAAAACTATCATATTGTTTACTGTACTAGTTTTGATTGCAAGGAGGCAGTGTAACGAAAGTTGCACTGCCTTTTTATTACATTTTATTTGTAAGTATTTACATATATTCTGTCTTAGTGTACTATTTAACTAGTACACTAAGACGGAAGGAGGGAAGAAATGAAAATAGAATTTTCTCCAAATACACCCATTTACATTCAGGTAATGGAATACATAAAAAAAGAAATTGTAGTTGGGCATTTATCGCCTGGTGATAAAATTCCCTCTGTACGTGAATTAGCGAGTGAATTACAAGTAAATCCAAATACAATTCAACGAACATTTCAAGAATTGGAACGTGATGGTGTTGTTGTAACGCGTAGAGGAATGGGACGATATGTAACGAATGAAGGGGAGAAAATTATGGAGCTGCGCAAAGATATGGCGAAAGAATTACTTCATTCTTTTATAGATGGAATGGATAACTTAGGGTTTTCAGAAGACGAAATCCTTTCAATTCTTCGTTCTTCCTTACATGAGAAGAGGGAGGAGAGCAAATGACAGAACTATTAAAAATAGAAAACTTATGGAAGAGATACGGGTTAAAAGCAGTGATTCGTGAATTGAACATAGAGATTACGGAAGGGAAAATTATAGGGCTTGTTGGAGATAATGGGAGCGGGAAAACGACGTTATTGAAAATGATTGCAGGTTTGCAGCACCCTTCTGAAGGTAGCATTACAATTAACGGTAAAAAAGTTGGGTTAGAGACGAAAGAAATTGTTTCATTTATGTCCGATAAGCCAGTCTTTGATGATTGGATGACTGTAAAAGATGCTTTATTTTTCTATCGAGATTTTTATAAAGACTTCGATATTCAAAAAGCGGTAGATACGATTGCGGAATTTAAAATACCGTTAGAAGAAAAAATTAAAGCATTGTCAAAAGGGATGATTGAGAAGCTACAAATCATTTTAACATTTTCTCGAAAAGCGAAGTTATACGTACTGGATGAACCGCTGGGCGGGATTGATCCTCTTTCTAGAGAACACGTATTGGATTTAATTTTACAGTTTTATAGAGAAGATTGTACTATATTAATTTCAACTCACTTAATAAATGAAATTGAAAATATTTTTGATGAAGTAATCTTTTTAAAAGATGGGGAAATTGTTCTATATGAAAATACAGAAGAACTTCGTTTTCAGAGAGGAAAAGCAATTCATGAACTGTTTAAGGAGGTGTTTAGTAAGTGAAGTCAATACTATCCTATTTGTGGAATGTAAATAAGAAAAGATACATTGTTACTTTTTTACTTTTTGTGCTAATTGAAGCGGTTTTATTTTCGCAAATGATTGTAAGAAAGAGTGATGCGGCCATCAATAGACAAGAGGGCATATTTGGGATTATTATGGTTATCTTTCTTTTTTATGTAATTTATATGTTTTTGCAAACAATGAAGTCATATTCTCGCTTACTAACCAATCCAATGTTACGGATTACAGCAATATCTGGGAAACAATATGTGTTTTCTATGCTTATTTTCTCATATATTGCAATGGCTATATGGTATGGGGTATGTGGAGTTCTTTTCTACGTAAGTTATGTATTAGCTTTTCCTACGACTTCTGTATATGTAGAGGCAAAAGAAATAATGCAAGTGGGCATAATGAATAATTTAATATATGCAATAAGCGATTTGTTTGATTTTTTGTTTGTGACGTTACAAATCTTATTAGTAATTACTCTAGTTAAGTTGCTCACTAAAAAGAAAAAAGCACAAAATATACTGATCGTTATTATTTCTCTAGTAGTAAATATAACGATTACTTTAGCGGTAACCTTGCTAGGAAAATTAGCTCCAGCTTTCCAAGGATTGCGAAGAGTAGAATATCGTAGTGAAAGTAAAAGTCTTTTTATTGAGATGTTTCAAGAAAATGGATTTAATATTTTTAATATAAGTTTTATGGTAATTGTTAGTGCTCTAATAATATATGTAATTGCTTATATTATCGACAAAAAACTAGAAGTCTAAAGGAGGAATCAGCATTGGGAAATGTAGTAGTAAAATTAGAAAATGTTCGAAAAAAGATTGGTAGAACAGAAATTATTCGAGGTTTATCATTTGAGGTTCGAGAAGGGGAAGTGTACGGATTCCTTGGACCGAACGGTAGTGGTAAGACGACGACAATTCGTATGATGACAGGTCTTATTTCTATGACAGAAGGCGATATTACAATTTGTGGTCATAGCATTCGCACGGAACGTGAAAAGGCGTTAGAGCAAATTGGAGCGATTGTAGAAAATCCCGAACTATATGATTATATGACTGGTATGCAAAACTTAAAGCATTTTGCGAACATGGCAATTACACCTATTAATAAAGAGCGCATCGCTGAAATTGTAAAGCTTGTTGAATTAGAGCATGCAATTCATAAAAAGGTAAAAACATACTCACTTGGTATGAAACAACGTTTAGGAATTGCGCAGGCGTTACTTCATCAGCCGAAAATATTAATTTTAGATGAACCGACAAATGGATTAGATCCAGCTGGTATTCGCCAAATTCGTGATTATTTACAACGACTAGCGAAAGAAGAGAATATCGCGGTAATCGTATCGAGTCACTTATTAAGTGAAATTGAATTAATGTGTGATCGCGTCGTAATTATTAAACAAGGTGAGTTTGTACAAGAGTACAACTTACATGAACAAGCGAAACATGATGAGACAGTAGTAGTAGCGTTTGAAGTAGATGAAGTTCAGAAAGCGAATGAAATTATTAAGGGTAAAGCACAGGAGAATGTAATTGTGGCATCTGTAACAAAAGAGAGCATTCCACAGCTTGTAAAAAAACTTGTGCATGCTGATGTGCTTGTATATGGTGTTACCGTTCAAAATAAAACGTTAGAGGATGAATTCTTAGCGATTACTGGGGGAGTGAAAGCGTAATGTTTAAATTAATTCAAAATGAATTTTTAAAGTTACATGCGAAAAAAGGTATGTATATTTTAATCGGTGTCATTGCGGCACTCGAAATTTTAGGGAATTTAGCAATGATGAAGTGGGGAAAAGGTGATGAGTTTAAGGGGTCGTATTTAGATTATGCAAACTCAGAGATTGGTTTAATCGTTTTATTCGCAACAATTTTTGGGATCACACTTGCAGCCCGTACTCTTACTGATGAGTTCCAAAAAGGTACAATTAAACAATTGTTAATTCGTCCAAGAAAACGACTTACAGTTTTATTTTCTAAATATATTACTGTGTTATTAGCGATGCTATTTATCATATTTGCTGGTATGTTCATTGCAACGATTATTGGTGGTATTGTAATGGATGGTAGTAAAACAGATTTAACGTTAGGAATTGTTTTAAAAACGATGTTATATCAGCTTGTATCACCATTTTTCTTTGCAACACTTGCCTTTTTCTTAGCAAATGTATTTAGAAAATCCGTATTGCCATTAATTATTACGTTGTTCTTATATTTCTTGCAAGGAGCAATTACTATTGCACTAATGATGTTTGCAAAAGGTGTAGCGAAGTTTGTAGTATTCTTCCATTTAGATTTAAGAGCTTACGACAGTAATAAATTGGTAAGCGATGGAATGGAGCCACCATTTGCAGAATTTACGTTTACAACTTCATTATTACTTTTAGCTGCATATTTTGCTGTATTACTTGTAGCATCAAGTGTATTATTCCAAAAACGTGACGTATTATAATAATAAAAATCCCCGTTTGTAAAAACGGGGATTTTTATTACATAGTTTTTTACATTTCTAGTATTCTGTATTGTTAATTTGAGATGCTGTTAGCGATAGAATACCGGATCTTCTCCAGCTATTTAAGTACAGCAAATGTAAGTTGTAACGAAGTTGAAGAACTGTGATATGGTATATCCAATAAATTCGTTATTATATATGTTAAGAGATACGTTGCTCGAAAGCATTTGAGAAAAATAGGAAGATTTTCAACTATATTCATATTATAATATAGTTATCCTGCTATTTGTAGGAGAAGGATTCCCTATAACTGATTAAAGTTTTACTTTAACAATCTTTGGAGGTGTGCAATATTGCAATATGCATTTTCACGTATAAGACTACGTAGCTTTTTTGGATGGATGATGATAGGGTTGTTTCTTACGATGATTCCATTAGGTTTATCAAATGTTTCTGATAGCACGTTAGAGGTTATTTCACAAATAACTGTATTTTTTGTATTTCCGTTATTTTGGTTGTACGTAAAAGCAAATAAAAATAATGTTGTTTTTAAAAGTTTCTTTGATAAGCCAGGACGTTTACCGTGGGGACTCATTTTATTAGCAACGATAATGGGAATGATTTTTTCAGTCGGTATATCTCATATTCAATTTTACATATTAGCACATACGTTACCGAATTTCTTAGTTACCATGTTAGAAGATGGAACTGTTATTAATACGAGTAACATATATATGACGATATTTACTTTCATTTCAGCATGTGTATTAGCACCTATTATGGAAGAGATTATTTTTAGGGGATTCTTTTTACAGCGAATGGCTTATAAATGGGGAATTAAAAAAGCTGTAATTATATCTTCACTTATTTTTGGTTTAGGACACTTTGATGTTATTGGTGCTTTCATGTTTGGTGTTGTTATGTGCCTTTTATACATAAAAACGAAAAATATATGGACGAATATTGCTGTGCATGCTCTTAATAATTTAATTGCGACAAGTATGCAATTTGTCGGTGGAGAAGAAGGTACTGCAATCTCAATTCCTGAATTACAAGCACAAAGTAATTTATGGATTGGTATCGGTCTTACAGTTGTTGGGTTACTTTGGTTAATTCCTTATGTTTGGAAACAATGGCGTACAGTAAAAGAAGTGGGTGTGCCACCAGTGCGCTTCATAAATGAAGAAAAGGTAGTGAATGCATCACAAGAAAATGAATTGTATAGTCAAGTGATCGTAACAGATAGATTGATGGCTGTAGAACTACCAGATGAAGCGGTAAATAAGCTTCGGTTAGAAGAAAATGATTATGTAACAGTTTCTGTAGAAGAAGATAAAATCGTTATAAAAAAAGCACATGATAGATAATTAAAAAACATCTCTCCTGTATAAAAGGAGAGATGTTTTTTAATTCGTAATAATTTCTACACGAAAATTATTACCGTTCTTTACATATTTAATATCTGTAACAGTGCGGACAGTTTTTAAAAGCTCCACTTTTTCACCAATTCGAGGGATCGTCGGAACATTGTCCCAAATACCAAGCAAGTCATCTAATTGTGCTGTTTTTTCATAAAACCAGATTTTCAATGTAAAGCCCCTTTCTCGAACTTTATGTATTTTAATACATAATATATTATTTTTATTCTTTTTGTAAGGGGTTTTTAGATTTTTTGTGAATAAAGTGAAACTTTAATGAGTTGGAGTTTTATTCATCCTCACCGATTATTAACCTTCACCAATTGGGCGTTTACGGGTAGCCAGACTCCCTATTAACTTTTTGGCTACAACTGAATTTTGAGGTGGGAGTTTTACTGCCAACAAATAGCGTGATAAAAATAAATTAATTTTCTGGGAAGATATGCTCAATGTCTGGAGTAAGAGATACTTCTGATAATACGATATGAGAAACTGTCGTTGCATATGAAGAAACATCATTGATAAATTCTTCAAGTTCAACGAGTGAAGGAACAGAAATTTTTACAATGTAGCATAAGCTTCCTGTTACCCGGTAACAAAAACTTGCAGATGGATAAGATTGGATAAACTGTTGCATACGTGTTGTATCACCATTTTTTAAAGTGATTTCTAAAATACAATCTAAAACAAGTCCTGCTTTTTTATAATCAATATCGATTGTGTATTTTTGAATAATTCCTTCACTTTCAAGTTTACGAACACGTTCTGTAGTAGACGGAGCGGATAAGTTTACTCGCTTTGCTAATTCGCGCATGGAAAGGCGACTATCATTATATAATTCATTTAAAATCTTTCGATCAACACGGTCTAGTTGCATTTGTAAATATACCTCCAGCAAAATGATAATTTTTGTAAAGAAAAAATATGAATTAAGATTCATATGAAATGTAAAGTGAACTTCATTTATTTTACAATAAAATAGAAGGAAATAGGAGGGGAAATGATGGAGAGAATTTCATTATCAAATGTAGGAGATACAAAGTTTCAAAAGTTATTAGGCCATAATCCAGACATATTACATTCGTGGAGTACGTTAGAGGATACACTGTACAATAAAGGAACACTTTCAGCAGAGTTGAAGGAGCAAGTGAGAAGAACATTAGCGTATGGGAATGAATGTCCGTATTGCATGGCAAAGGGAAGACCTGATGATGTGCAAAAGGCAGAGGAGATTAGTGTAGCCGTTACTTTTGCGCATACATTTGTTCATGATCGAAAGGCGATAGATGATAATATGTTTCATGTATTAAAACAATATTGGACGGAAAAAGAAATTGTAGAACTGTGTGCTTATATTTGTTTTATTACTGCGTCGCAGCAATTTGGTTTTGTATTTCAACTACAACCAAATTAAGGAGAAAATGATGATTAATCAAATAGCACTTATCATAATTGATGTACAAAAGGCGTTTCAATTACCATACTGGGGGGAGAGAAATAATCTTTTTGCTGAAGAAAATATGAAAAGTTTATTAGAAGAATGGAGAAGAAGGAAGCGACCAGTTTTTCATATTCAACATGTAAATAAAGAAAATGTTCAGTCGATGTTTTATCAACAAGCAGAAACAGTAAACTTTAAAGAAGAAGTGAAACCACTGCGAGATGAAATACTTATCCAGAAATCCGTTAATAGCGCGTTCATTGGGACAAATTTAGAAGAACAATTAAGAGAGAAAAAATGTAATACGGTAGTGATTGTAGGATTAACAACAAATCATTGTGTGGAGACTACAACACGAATGGCAGGTAATTTAGGATTTACAACGTATTTAGTGAGCGATGCGACGGCTACATTCAATCGGAAAGGTCTGGACGGGGCAGAGTATAGTGCAGAGGACATTCACAATATGACACTTGTAAACTTACATGATGAATTTGCTAAAATCGTTACGACTGAAGATATCTTAAAATTATTTTAAGAAAATAATTACGGAATTATGTAGAAAAAAATAAGAATATTTCGTATAATCTAAGTATAATCATTTTGAAAATAGGGGTGGCATCATATGGAGCAAATTTCAGTAAAGAAAATAGAAAAAGTACTCGTTTTAGCAGGTGAGGATAAACAAAAGCAAAAGGAATTTTATGAATTGCTCTTATCAACGGAGTTTTATGTTGCTGGTTCACTTGAAGCAGAAGACGGGGCAACGGAAGGAACACTTCGTTTGCGTCATTTCCAAGGAGAGGGTAGATGGATCGTTCCGTTCTTTACACAATTGAAATTTGTAAAAGATGTGTTGCCAGAAGGTACACCCCTTATTACGATACGTGGAAAAGAATTATTTGGTGGCATTGAGAAGGATGCAACAGCTGTATTAAATGTTGGTACTGATATAAGTAAAACATTTATTCCGGAAGAAATTGCAGATATCGCATCTGGACGAATTTTTAATTATTATAAGTAAAAGGAAAAGCTTAATTGCTTTTCCTTTTTAATTTAAACATGGAGTGCTACGCCTGAAGAAATAGAGAGTGTTTTATTATTTGTATTTATTGTTGCTGTAGCTCCAAGGGGAATACCGATATTTGGATTTATATGTCCAATCGGTAAACCGAATAGGACAGGTATATCATATGGCATGAAATATTCATATAATATTGTTTGCAATGATTGAGATGGTTTAGAAGGGGTGCAATCATGACAACTTGAAAAAATAACGCCATTGCATTCATTAAACTTTCCAGATAAAAGTAGTTGATTTAACATACGATCGATGCGGTATGGTTCTTCCCCGATATCTTCAAGCAATAAAAGTGTATTGGCTGTACTTATTTCATAGGGTGAACCAATTACACTTGTTAAAACAGCTAAATTCCCTCCAACTAATGTACCGGTAGCTGTACAGGCTGAGCTAGGTACGATACATTCTGATGCAGATAAGATAGAAGAATACGGGTGGAAGAGCTGATTGAAAGAAGATAAAGAGAGAGAATCTATACCTTTGCCTACTTCTTCAATCATCGGACCATGAAACGTAACAAGCTTTGCATAACGTGAAAAAGCAGTATGTAAAGCTGTAATATCGCTGTATCCCCAAAAAATTTTTGGATTTTGTTGAATGATTTCATATTGAATGTGAGGGAGAAGACGAGCGCTTCCGTAACCACCTCGTGCACAGAAAATTGCTTTTACTTCATTATTTGTAAAGGCTTCATGTATATCATCAAGACGAACTTGGTCACTTCCAGCTAAATACCCATACTTTTCATAAATACTCTTCCCAATTATTACGGATAATCCCATCTCTTGTAATACATTTACACCTTTTAATACACTTTCAATTGTAGGTGGACCAGACGGTGCAATAATCATTACTGTATCACCATGTTTTAACGCATTTGGATAAATCATTGTTTTCAGCCTCCTTCTCTTTCAATATATTCGCTTCATATGAAGTTCAACCCTTGTAAAAGAAGGGGAAAGCTTGTCAAATAAAGAAGATATAAGGGGGATAGGAGGGGAAATGATGTTTACAAGTCGAGTAATAGACATATTGCAAATTAAGTATCCCATTATTCAAGCAGGTATGGCGGGTGCCATTACAACGCCAGAACTTGTTGCAGCTGTAAGTAATAGCGGAGGATTAGGAACGCTTGGAGCAGGCTATATGAGCCCAGAACAAATTCGTAAAGCGATTTATAAAATAAGGGAACTAACAAATAAGCCTTTCGGTGTTAATTTACTGTTAACGAAAGAGGTGCAGATAGAAAAAGAGAAGATAAATGAGGCGAAAGTCTTACTTAATGGAGTGAATAGAGAGTTAGGTATTGAGGAAGAGGATGTAGTAAACCTTCCCAAAAGTTATAAAGAACAATTACAAGTGTTAGTAGAAGAAAAGGTACCGGTCGTTAGCTTTGCATTCCAAACGTTAGAACAAGAAGAAATAGATGAATTAAAAAGAAGAGGAATAAAAGTCATCGGAACAGCGACTCATGTAGCAGAAGCGAGAGCACTTGCCGAGCTAGGGGTAGATATTATCGCCGGGCAAGGTAGCGAAGCAGGAGGTCATAGAGGAACGTTTATTGGGAAAGAACAAGATGCAATGATTGGTACGTTTGCGTTAATTCCGCAGTTAGTAGCGGCAGTTCCGCATATCCCAATTGTTGCAGCAGGTGGTGTAATGAACGGACAAGGGCTTGTTGCAGCATTTGCGTTAGGGGCAGAAGCTGTTCAAATGGGATCAGCTTTTTTAACGAGTGAAGAAAGTATTACACATGACGTATATAAAGAGGCTGTATTAAAAAGTACAGATACCAGTACAATTGTAACTCGTGCGTTTTCCGGGAAATATGCACGGGGTATTCGTAATGAATTTATAGAGAGACACGAAGGAAAAGAAGAAGGGCTTCCGATGTATCCAGTGCAAAACGTATTAACTTCTAAAATACGCCAAGAAGCAGCGACGCAAAACAAGGGAGAATATATGTCACTTTGGGCGGGACAAGCATCGGCATTAGCAAGAATTGAGCCAGCTCAGCACGTAGTGGAGCGGGTCGTGAAAGAAGCAGAGGATGTAATGGAACAATTACAAAATGTATATAGAAAAAGACCACTTGAATAGTTCAAGCGGTCTTTTCATTAGTTTGCTTTATAAAATTGTTGGATGGCCTCGTCGATGTAAACCCAGCCTTTCCAACCTAAGTGCATATGATCTTTTAAGAAGTATTTATCATATTCATGGTTTGAGAAGTCGGCAATTGGATAACCAGCTTTCTCAATTTGCTCATGAACTTTCTTATAGTACGCTTCGCGGCGTTCTTTCGGGAATCCAGCGTAATCGTACCAAGGACCTTTTACAGGAACAGAAATGAAGAGTGGTTTTGCACCAGATTGTTTTAATAAATCAAGTACAAGTTGTAAGTCTTCATACTCTGGTGATTGGTCATAAGCATCATTTTTTAAGTAGCCTTCACGCTGCTTTAATTTCTTCTTAATTTTGCTATTGAAGTAATCGTCTTCAATACCGTATTCATTAGACCCTGATTCTGCTGCACCTGTTTGATCCGCATGTTTACGAGCTTCATCCCAGTTCATTTGTTTTAATGAAGGGTCAAGTTTTTCTTTATGCGGTTTAATATCAAACATTGCTGTAAATAAATCTTTACGATCTAAAATGTTACGATACACATAAGCGAAAGGTTTAGCAGCAAGTGCTTTTACTTTATGCTTTGTATCATCATAAGCGATACCTTCAAGCGAAACTTTAAGTAAAGTTTCTTTCTTAACGATCTCAAAGTTTAATAAACGCTTTGCAATTTGTTTTTTCATTTCAGGCTTTAAGTCATCATTGAAAAGGAAATGATAGCCTTGTTGTTTTGAAAAGTTAGGTGCAAAGTGTGTTTCATCAATACCTTGTGGCACAAACCATTGCGGAGAAAGAACGAATACCATTTTCTTGTCTTTCAATTGATCCATTGTAGATGCAAAGTTTAATACGTGTACAAGGTCTTGTGTTCCGCCGCGTCCAAGAAGGAATGGTGTGAACCCTTCAGGCTTTACTTTGAAATAATTTGATGGATGGAAAGCATCCATACGTGCGAATTCCGATGAACCGTACATCGGAAGATATTTCGGATCTGCTAACATCTTTTGCTGTAAAATCATACTTTGAATCTTTTCTTCTTTCAAAGAAGTTGCAGCTTGTTCTACTTTTTCATCACTTAAAAGTGGAAGTAGGAAGCGCGTCGGAATAAGTAAGAATACAGCAAAAAGGGCCAATGCTAAAAGCATCGGACCAAATTTTGCTTTGTTCATCGGATTTCTTCCAACTTCTTAATAACCATGTTTGGTGTAGCCCACTCGTCACGGTCAAAATCAGAAATAGAAACTTCAATATCTAAACGCTCTTGGAATTCAACTAATAAAGATACTACAGCGAAAGAATCAAGAATACCTTCTTCAAATAATTGAACATCTAAGTTTTCTTTCACAATATCGTTCTCACATACTTCTTCTAAAATATCTAATACTTGCTCTTTGAATTCTGCCATTTTTAAAATCTCCTTTATATCCGAATATATTATATGTGCAACTTCTTAATAGAATAAGAAGGGTGCATTAAAAGTATCTGTTAAGGTGTCCAGAGAAAATAAGGAAACCGAAACATACAACGTGGAACGTAATTACAATCGCAAGGACGTGTGTAAATTTATTGTTTGGCCAAAACTTATGCTTCTTGTTTTTTCGTTCGAAAATATCGAATAGAATAAACAGTGCAGCATGATATAGACCATAAATAACATACTGCGCAACAGCGCTTCCTTGGATGTGCCAAATTCCCATAATGAAGAAGTTTAAAAATGCACCGATATACGAAATAGTGTAACGGTTCTTAATTAACTTTTTCTTCGTTGCAAAAAAGACGAAACGCATGTAAATAAAGTCACGGAACCAGAATGATAAACTCATGTGCCAGCGGTTCCAGAAGTCTTTAATGTTACGACTAATAAACGGCTTATTAAAGTTTTCTGGCGTTTTAATTCCCATCATATAACTTACACCAATTACAAATGAGCTATAACCAGCAAAGTCGAAGAATAAATATAAGCTATAGCTATACATGTAAATCATATTTGAAAGGATTGTATCTTGTTGAGCAAATGCTGGATCCATAAAGTATTGCTTTACTAAGTAAGCAATAATAAATTTATACAAGAAACCTTGGAAAATACGGTTTAACCCTGTATATAGTAAATTTTGATATTCTTCTGCACTAGGTGGTTTTTGAATATCTTTTTGGAATCTTCGGTAACGATCGATAGGTCCTGTTGAAATCGCAGGGAAGAATAGAACGAATTCCCAGAAGTTAAAGAAAGAAAGTTCTTTAATTAAACCATCACGAACTTCAAATACCATTTGAACTGCTCTAAATGTTACGTAAGATATACCTAGAAAAACAACAAGTTTTAACTCAGGTAAAAACGATGCAAACGGTGCGATTTTTGCCAAAATAAGAGGCAAAATCGATAAAATAACAGCTATACAAAACGTGAATGTACTATTATTTTGTTTTCTTAAAATTAAATAGCCTTTAATAAGGACATATTGCCAAATAATAAATGCAGCTAACATCATTGCTTGCTTCGGTTTATCCGAGAAGATAATAGCAATCATGACTAATGTTAAAACGGCATTATATTTACGCAACATTTTACCTTTTAATCCAGCTATGATAGTAGGTATTAATAAAATGCCCACTATAGCGAAAAAATAAAATGATCCATATGCGGTCATGCTGTAACCTCACTCAATAATTTTTTGCGATCTACCTTTCCATTTGGTGTCATTGGAATAGAAGATTGATACATGAATTTACGTGGAATCATGTAGTTTGGTAATCGCTCATTGAGTTCTTTTTTAATTGCAGATGTTAATTTGAATTCTTTTTCAAACGAATGTTCTCCAGGAACAACAACCGCTAATAAATAATCGTATTTCTCACCTTTTTTAATCGGAACAATAACTGCTCCTTCTACGTAAGAACACGCACGAAGATGATGCTCAATTTCTTCTAATTCCATTCGATAACCATGAAGCTTAATTTGGAAATCAAGACGACCATTATAGAATAGAAGACCATTTTCTACATAGCCAGCATCGCCTGTTTTATAGGCGCGCTCACCGTCAATCATAGTAAATGCTTTTTCTGTTAATTCAGGGCTTCCTAAATATCCAACGCTTACACTTGGACCGACAATTACGATTTCACCTTTTTCACCATCAGGTGCAATTGTACCATCTTCTTTCATAATAAGAAGGCGACAGTCTGATTTACAGTAGCCAACTGGAAGTGATTTGTATTGATCAAGCACTTCTTCTGTAACGTGAATACCTGTTACAGCAACAGTAGCTTCTGTTGGACCGTACGTATTCATAATTGTTGCTTTCGGGAAACGCTCAATTAGTTTTCTAGCCACTTCATTTGGTAACACTTCACCGCAGAATAAGAATGTTTTCATGTTTGGTAGCATACTCTCAGAGAAAGATGCTTCCATTAAACACATTTCAGCGAAAGATGGTGTTGAAGTCCATACTTGAGTATCCGATTGCTCTAGAGAAGCAAACAAGTCTTTTGGACGTGCAATCATATCTTTATCGATTGCCCAAAGTGTACCGCCTGTTACTAATGATGGGTAAATATCCATTACAGATAAATCGAATGAGAAAGGTGCTTGGTTTAAGAATACTTGCCCTGTTTGTAAGTTGAAATCTTCTACAGCCCATTTTGTAAAGCTAACAAGGCAGTTATAAGTAATCTGAACCCCTTTCGGATTACCTGTACTTCCTGATGTGTAAATAATGTAGAAGTTCTCATCACCTTTTACCGCATGTTCAGGATTTGGAATGTTCCCTTTATGAGTAAAGAAAATATCTTTTAAGTTGTCTTCACTTACGATGCGAACTGGTAAATCAGTTACAGTTACTTCTGCAGCTGATAAAAGTAATTTCGCACCAGAATTTTCAGCGATACGTTGTACGCGATCAGCTGGGATAGATAAATCTACAGGAATGTAAGCATGTCCAGCTTTTACACACCCTAAAAAGTTTATAATCATTTCAGGTTGCATATGGCCATACACCATAATTGGTGAACGATCATCTGGATATTCAGAAGAAATCCAATGTGCTAACGCATCAGAATCTTCCTTTAATTGTTTGTACGTAATTTTCGCATCTCGCCAAACAAAAGCGGTTTGATCAGGCGTTTCTGCAGCCCACTTTTCAATTTGTTCTAATAACTTCATAACGTTCCCACCCTAGAATTCATTGTAAATAAATGTACTTGTGTTTGTATCATGGAATCCATACAACCAAAGTAATGCAAATAAAATTGCAAGATAATAAACCGTCTTTGCAACCCATTGTGTGAGTGGTCGAGACCATATCTCTTTTAATCTTTCCATGTCTTTCCCTCTCTTAATGAAATAATAGCTCTTTGTAGGTATCATGTCCTACATTATTGTGAAAAAAACAAAATTCCACATTTTAGGTAAAAATAAGACAAAAGGCTCTTTTCTGATATTAGCACTAAATACTAAAAAAGAAAATCCCTAACTTAGCAATTATATTACATTCGGCATGAATTTGTAATGGGTTTGACATGTAAATAGAAAGTGGATTGTATGAATACATAAAAGTGGATTGTGAGAAGGCGTGAAAAATATAATATTTGTTTTTTCATGCAATCAACAAAGGCTGAGTAAACTTTAAATTTCTAGCTCTTTTTTAAAAGGAGGAAATTATCATGAATAGAGTGTGGAAGAGTCTTATTTCAGAAGAAAATATTATGAAATGGAGACGGCATTTTCATAAGTATCCGGAATTATCGTTTCATGAAAAAGAAACTTCGCAATTTATATATGATACGTTATGTTCATTTTCTTCTTTTGAAGTAACAAGGCCAACGAAATACAGTGTATTAGCAATTAAAAGGGGTGTGGAACAAGGTAAAGTAGTTGCGATTCGAGCTGATATTGATGCTTTACCAATTCAAGAGGAGACAAGTAAATCTTATACATCTGTTCATAAAGGAAGGATGCATGCGTGTGGGCATGATGCACATGCGGCTATTTTGTTAAGTACAGCAGAGGCGCTGTCAAATATGAAGGAAGAGTTTGTAGGGGAAATTCGTCTATTCTTTCAGCATGCAGAAGAGGTATATCCTGGTGGTGCTAGGGAAATGGTTGAGGCGGGTGTGATGGACGGTGTTGATTATGTAATAGGTTTACATGTTATGTCTGGATTGGAAAGCGGGAAGATAGGAATTGTATATGGGCCGATGATGGCAGCACCAGACGTATTTACAGTTGAAATTCACGGTAAAGGAGGGCATGCAGCGCGGCCAGAAGAAACGATAGACCCTATTGCTATTGGAGCGCAGATTATTACAAATTTACAACATATCGTATCAAGAAATACAAGTGCTTTTATGCAGAGGGTAGTTTCAGTTACGCAATTTCATGGGGGAAAGGCTGACAATATTATTCCCAATACGGCAACTTTAATGGGAACTGTGCGTTCTTTTAATCAAACGTTAAGATTGGAAGCAGAAGAGAAAATTGAACAAATCGTGAAAGGAATTACAAAAGCACATGGAGGGGATTACACATATACGTATCGTTACGGATATGATCCTGTTATTAATAATGAATATATTACAAAAGTGGTAGAAGAAAGCGCACTACATTTGTTCGGGAATGAGCGTGTTGTGAAGCTTGAACCTTCTATGGGGGGAGAAGATTTTTCAGCATATTTAAGAAAAGCACCGGGTTGCTTCATTAAATTGGGGACGAGGAATCAAGAGGATAATACTTGTTATCCGCACCATCATCCAAAATTTGATGTAGATGAATCAGCTTTAATTTATGGAGTGGAATTATTTTTAGAGGCGGCCATAAGACTACTAAAATCATAGGTGCATATAAAAAAAGGCAACTGCGCTCTATCGCAGTTGCTTTTATTTCTTTCCGTCAGAGAGGGCTGAGAAAGAACTATGCTCATTTATAGTATATGAATAGCTAACGGACAAGCTTGTACATTTTAATCATTTTTTTAAAAATAGTTATTGACTTTGATAATCAATTTCAATTAATCTAATGTTACAGTTGAAATTGATAATTATTATCAATGGAATGGATGCGACATGTTAATGAGAAAAAAATATCACCTTCTGCGAAGGGGATTAAAAAATAAAAATAAAGATGTTGATCAGCATATGGAATGGCAACGAAATGTAATTCGTTCTGAATATGTAGATGAGAAGAATAAAATGCAAACAGAAAAAGCGATACATAGTAAAGGGAGAGATTCAGTTGAGTAAGCTAGTAATGATTTATGCAAGTATGAGTGGAAATACAGAGGAAATGGCAGATCATATTGCAGGCGCCATTCGTGAAACAGAGAATGAGATTGAAGTTATTGATATTATGGATTCACCAGAAGCTTCTATATTAGAACAGTATGATGGTATTATTTTAGGCGCTTATACTTGGGGAGACGGGGATCTTCCAGACGACTTCTTAGATTTTTATGATGCAATGGATTCTATTGATTTAACTGGTAAAAAAGCAGCGGCATTCGGTTCTTGTGATTCGGCTTATCCAAAATACGGAGTAGCGGTTGATATTTTAATAGAAAAGCTGCAGGAACGCGGAGCAGCAGTTGTGTTAGAAGGACTAAAAGTAGAATTAACGCCAGAAGATGAAGATGTAGAAAAATGTTTACAGTTTGGAGCTGAATTCGTAAAACACCTTTCTTAATGGCAGAAGGGAGATGAAGAGCAATTGCATGAGAAAATCGCAATAAAAACGATGACAGATTATCATTTGTATGATTTTATGCGTTGTCCACATAAATTTTATTTCCGTCATATAAAAAGAAGAGAACCTTCTTCATTTGAATGGCAACAAATAGCACAAATGATTGTGAATCAAATTATTAATGAGTATTACATGCTACCTGCGAGCCAACAAACGAAAATTGTGCTTTTAATATTAATAGAAAAGTATTGGAAAAAGGTAAGGATTAGTATGTTTGCTTCGAAGACGGGGTACTATATTGTATTAGCAAAGCTAACTGATCACTTATTACAGTTTGTTGAAAGAGATGATAGTCAGACGCCACCATTGTTTTTGTATGAGAAGTTTCAAACATATATGGAAGAGTTAGGTGTCCACATGTCATTGACATTTGAAGTTGGTGAGTGGAGTACAGAGTCATTTGTAATTAAAAAATATGTTATTGATGCGGATGAGGAAATGCTAGCTCTTTGTCAGAAGTTAATGACAGTATTCAGTTATAAAGCTTTCGGCATTCTTCCAGGGAAAATTGAAATTATTAATTTAATGGAAGGAACTAAGTATGAATACATTCCGAAACAGGAAGATATTATAACTGGAATGGATGATTTATTTAGAATGAAAGAAATGTTACAGCAACCTGAGCACTATACAGAGCGTGATTTTCGTTCAGAGTGTACGAGTTGTGCTTTTCGTAGTGAATGCCAGGGGGAAGAAGTAAAGGAAGAAGCGAAGCAGAAGGAAAATATCGTACATTAAAGGATGCCAATTTGCATCCTTTTTGTTATTGACATGAAAAGCTTTTCATCATTTACGGTATATTTGTAGCAGATTTTAATGCGGGCTAATAATCAGTGGGGGATGCCCCCGCTGATTAAAGTTTCACTTTATAAGAGGAGGAATAATCAATGAAAGATGAAACGAAAGTATTTCAATGGTTAAAAGAACAAAATGCTCCTTTTGGAATTCAACTGCAAATTTTACAGGCATTTCAATTGTACAAAGTTATTGTTGAAATGGATAAAAAGTTAATGATGTATGAGGAGAAAGAATATAGGGAGAGAATTTAATCTCGTCCCTGTAATATCGCTTTTAGCTGTTCTGTATCTGCTATGAATTTAAGCGCATTCTTTGTTTCAAAGTTATAAATAATATTATGTAGTAAAGGGCTGTATTGATAAAAACTAGTTATACGGTGAATGAGTAATGGATCGTGGTGAGAAATAATTGTACTGTATTGTTCGTATACAGATGTTGTAAATTCACGTCCGAAATCATAATAGAGCCCGGCAAAATCAAAGGCAGGATCTCCAATTTGAGCATCACCAAAATCGATAATCCCTGAAATATTCTTGTTCTGCTTATTAAATAAAATGTGATGATGTGTAAAATCGGCGTGAATAATTGTATTTTGAAAAGTGGATGTAGCTATACATGCAAAGAAATTTTCGAATAAATGATGTAAGGCTGATTTCTGTAATGAAGTAAACATGTTAGTAAGATACTGATTTAATTTTGTTTGTAGCTCTTTCCAGTAGGTAATTGTTTTTTCAATTGGAAATCCTAACGTTGTAATTTGTTTTACAGGAATATTATGTAGTGCCGCAAGGAAAGTAGCTAATTGTGTAATGATTGCTTTCAATTCTTGTTTCTCTAGTGTGGTAACTATTTCTTTTTGTAACGGTTCACCATGAATGAGAGTATAGTAACTACAAAGCGGAATAGTATCAGTACCCTTTTTATATAATAGGTGATACTTTGGAACCTCAATTTCTTGTAGCGAATGAGAGAGAAGTGTGCATAGTTTTTTTCTAACGGAATTCGTTTAGCATATTCCTGTTTTCGTGGGAAACGAAACAGTAGGTCGTCATTAATTATAACCGCTATATTATCCCATCCTTCTTCATTTTGTTTATATGAATGTATAGAAAGATTAGGCAGAGCCTGTTTTATATACTGTTTGTAAGAGTCCATAATCGTTCCTCGTTTCTAAGTTAAAATTCTGATATTCCATTTTATAATATCAGAATTTTCATTCTATATGTTAATATGTAACTAACATTATGAATAGGGATGGGGTGTATGGTGAAGAAAAGAATAGTAATCATTTCTATATGTATCGCTTTTGGTTTGTTTTGGTCATATAAAGAGGCAGTTTTCGCTACCTTTAAATCGATAGATCAGTACGAGTTAAATAAGGAATTAAAGAATAAAAGTATAGAAACTTTAACTCATAAAGAAATGAAACAAGTAGGAGAGCACTTTGTGACAGCACAATTATCAGTGTTTGAGTTTCATAATAAAGAAGATGTGAAGCGAAAAGGCGAAGAGATATTTGTAAGTAGGGGATATGAACAATTAATACAAAATTATTATCCAAATCGTTTTCGAGATTTAGAGTATAAATTTACAAACGAGGAGATACGTGAAGTGACGGATGAGAGTTTTCTCTATCATGCTGTAGCGTATGTTGCGGGTACTGAAAATGGTAAGAGAAGTGAAATGAAAGTAAATTATGACGTGAAAGTTGTAAAGGTTAATAATATATTTAGGGTGCTCGAACAAAAGCAGTACGTACAATAAAGTGAAACTTTAATCAGTAAGGTGTTCACTCTTACTGTCCACAAATAGCGGGATAAAAAGCCCCCTCGAGGAGTAGAGGGGGTTAAAGATTTTCATTTTGTTGACCAAGTTCTTTTTGAGCAATGTATACATTTCCTTGTTCCACTTGTTTCTGTGTATAAACAGAATCGCCTGCATATCCTTTTTCCGTTTTCACAGTTCTTTTTGAGTGATTTGAATCTTGTTTCTTCATATAATATGTCACCTTTCCTTAAAAATAGACGAAAATAATGAGTACGAGTAATACAGCAGCGAAAATGGTAATGCCCATTAAAAACGAAGCGTTTTTATATTTAGGTGGTTTATGTATATCTTGCTGGTATCCAGGTGAGATTTCAGGGGCGAATTCTTCATCGAATGATTGATCTTTTTCTTTTTCGTCCATATGTATCCACCTTTCTTTTTCATTATGTTATACGTTACAAGAAAAAATATGCATAAAGAAAACAGCCGCTCTAGCGTTAGCGGCTGTTTTGTGTTGTATATTTTCTTTGAACTTGGAAGAGACGGATTAGAAGGAAGCTAGCACCAAATGCTAGACCGATAATAAGACCAATCCAATATCCTTTTGCTGCCCAGTCGGTATATGTTGCTAATATGTAACCGAGAGGGAGACCTATTACCCAATAAGCGACTAATGTCATAATTAAGGCAACATTTACGTCTTTGTAACCACGTAGTGCTCCTTGTACAGGAGTTGCAATTGCATCTGAAATTTGAAATAAAATCGCAAATATAAGGAACTCTTTTGCTAAATGGTGAACATTTGCATCTGTCGTATAAATAGATGCAATTCCATCATCAAAGAAATAAAGAAGAATCGAATAGAAAAGAGCGAAAGCAAGGGCTAATCCAATGCCGATAAATCCATATTGTTTTGCGCTATCATATCGTTTTGCTCCAACTTCAAATCCAACTGCTATCGTCATTGCCATTGCTAAACTTAAAGGAGTCATATATAACAAGGAAGCGAAGTTCATAGCTGCTTGATGCGCTGCAATTGTTGTCGTACTAAAGTTACTCATCATTAGTGTAACTGCAGCGAAAATACTCGTTTCAAAAAAGATAGCAAATCCGATAGGGACGCCAAGTTTTAAAAATGATTTCCAACTCGAAAGAGAAGGACGATATAACTGTTTAAAAATATTAAAAGATGCGAATGGCTCTTTCGTACGAATAATAATGACGGTAATAATTAAAATGCACCAATAGGTTGCTGCAGAAGCAATTGCTGCACCGACACCACCGAGTTTAGGGAAACCAAAGTTCCCAAAAATTAATACATAATTTAATACTACGTTAATCGGTAATGATAGTAATGTAATGATCATCGTTGTTCGAGTTTTTCCTAATGCATCAATAAATCCACGCAAAACAGTATAAGTAAATAATGGGATAACTCCAATCGCGATAATACTTAAAAATTGTGCTGCAATACGTTCAACAGGTTCTTCTAATCGCATGCCATTTAAAATAGGTGGAACAACGAAGAAGCCAATAAGGATAACAACGAAGCTAGCGCAAACTGCTAAATAAACTGCTTGTATGACAACGTGAGGAACATCCTCTTTTTTCTTGGATCCAATGAGTTGGGCAACAATAGGAGTAGTAGCCATTAAAACCCCTGTTAATCCTGTACTAACTGGGAGCCATATACTTGTTCCGATAGCCACACCTGCTAAATCAATTGGACTGGCATGTCCGGACATTGTCGTATCAAAAAAGCTCATTGCAAATAATGACATTTGGGTTACGAAAATCGGGAAGAATAGTAATACAAAGTGTTTTAGCTTTTGTGAGAATGAAGTAGTTTCTTTCATAAAATCCCCTTTCCGATAAAAAAACAATCCTTCCTATCATACAATTTAATCAAAAAATAAAAAAGAAATACGCACCAGTATATATATAAGCAATAAAAAAAGGATGCACATTGAAAAGGGATAAGGTATTATGATAAGGTGTGAAAAAATTACATATTCGTTATTAAGGAGGCACTACTCGTGGCTGATTGGTTAATTGGAATAATCATGGGTGCTGTTGAAGGTTTAACAGAATTTTTACCAGTTTCATCAACAGGACATATGATTTTAACAGGTCATTTACTTGGATTTGACGACGAGAGAGCGAAAGTTTTCGAAGTTGTTATTCAATTGGGATCGATTTTAGCAGTTGTTGTTATATTTTGGAAGCGTTTATGGTCTTTAGTTGGCATAGGTAAAGTAACAGACGGACCGTCGTTGAATTTATTACATATTATTATTGGGATGATTCCTGCTGGCATACTTGGCGTATTATTCCATAGTACAATTAAAAAAGTTTTATTTGGTCCAGGACCAGTTGTCATTAGTTTAATAGCTGGTGGTATTTTAATGATTGTTGCTGAGAAGTTTTCAAAACCAAGTACAGCAAGAACGTTAGATGAAATCACATATAAACAAGCATTTACAATTGGAATGTTCCAATGTTTAGCGCTTTGGCCAGGGTTCTCTCGTTCTGGATCAACAATAAGTGGTGGTTTATTAGCTCGCGTGTCTCATACAGCGGCAGCTGAATATACGTTCATTTTAGCAGTTCCAATGATGGTAGCTGCAAGTGGTTTAGATTTAATTAAAAGCTGGGATATATTAAGTACAGCTGATATACCGTTATTTGCAACAGGATTTATTACAGCATTTGTTGTTGCGATGCTTGCAATTGTTTCATTCTTAAAATTATTAGCACGTGTAAAACTAACACCGTTTGCTTACTATCGTTTCATTTTAGCTGCGGTATTCTATTTCTTCTTCATTATGTAAGAAGAAATCACCAGAAATACTCTATAGATTAGACGCTTGAAAAAGTCTACTCTATAGAGTATTTCTTTTATAGCAGGAGAAAATAAAGTTTTTGCTCTCATTTACTTGTATTTCACTATGTAAAATATGACATAATGATTTTGTTACATTAATATAGAGAAAATTTATAGGGTATTTGAGAGGAGCAGTTTAGTGAGTTTTGCAATAGAGATAATAATTCCGGCACCAATTGATGTTGTGTTTGATTATGTACATAATGACGAGAAAATACTAGAATGGAGTACCTTTATGGTAGAAAATAGGTATCCTTCAAATATAGATGTTGAAAAACCTCGTGAAGGTGATAAATATATATCTGTGCAAAAAATGGGGAAGAAAATATATGAATTTGAGGCGGAAATTTTAGAGTATGATGAACCGTATATCGTATCAGTTGGATGTGAAATGAAACAAGGTTATACTGCTGCAACTTATATGTTAGAAGAGGATGAAGAAGGTACATCGCTTACTTTAATCGTAGAATTTGAACCGAAGAACTTTATATATAAGATTATGTACAAGTTGACTGGATGGATGACGCGTGCGGTATATATGGGTGAGATGGAGCGTTTAGCAGAGTGCGTAGATGTTGCATATTCTCAGAAAAAAAGATTATGATTTTGCAAAAAAAAACTGCCGATTTCGGCAGTTTTTTTATTTTACTATTTTTTCAATCATACTTTCCATTACATGTTCCCAAAGAGAAGTATCATCAGCTAATGTAGCACGGAAATTAGCATACATTTCTTTCTGTTTTTCTTCGAATGTTGGATCTTCTTTTTCAGGCAATTTAGCGCGCATTGAAGTTACTAATTCTTGTACTTTTGGAGCGCGTGGTCCAAAGACAGCTTGTTCATTTCCGTCTTTATCAATGAAAATAAAGATTGGAATTGCACGTGCTGTTCCATTTGTTAAGTATTGATCCATTAATTCCAAGTTTTCATCACGAATTAATAAGCTCATATCAATATTTGCAACTTCAGAAATTCGTTTCATAACAGGTACGCATAAAAGAGCGTCTCCGCACCAGTCGGCTGTTAATACGATAACACGCCAGCCATCATTTTGGCGTTCTTCTAAAACTGGGAGTAATTCATTTGGAATTAAAAAGTTATTGTAAATATGTAATAGCTCATATTGGTTTACTTTCATTTCATTTACATATGTATCAAAGGACATGCCTTTATCAGCCCATTGTTGTAAGTTCATAATTAACACCTCTTTAGTATGATTTGCTTTTATTGTACCAATTTTTATATAGAAAAGCTTGTATTCTTACTCTTTCTTATCACTAAATAATATATTTAGTGTGTAAAGGAATAGTGCGACACATAGTTCAGCTATGTTGGACATTTGTACGCTCTCTATCCAGTCGTCGGCAGTATGAATGACGAACCAATCTAGTGTAATTTCAATAATGGAGAGAAGAGCAATTGAGAGCCAATTTGGCATACTTGTCATCATTGGCTGTAGGAGCGATTTAAAGAAAATGAATATAAAATATGTAATACCATCTAATAAAAGAATAAGTAAAAAAAAGAGTAGTATAGCTGTTCGTGAAGAGTATTCTATACCCGTAATTTGAAAGATTCCTACATATACAAAAAATATAAATGTAAAAAATGTGATGAGAATAAAAACAACAAAACTAATAACGATAGCCCTATCTTTTAGACTGAGATTAGAAAATTTGTCTTCCTCACTCATTACTTAAACTCCTTTTTCTGGAAAATCAAGTTTATTGTATCACGAAATGCATATTAAAAAACTACGAATTATGGGAAAATAAGGTGACAAAAAGTAAGATTTCATGTAAAATTATTAATAAGGTTTTTATTTAACTAAATGAAATAAAAGGGGCTGTCAAAGTTGTCTCAAAATAGAGAACAATTAATGGAAGAACTATCGACAAATGTTTTTGCGATGTTTCGCACGTTGCGTAATGACATTGGAAAAATATTTGGTGGTTACATACCGTGGAATGAGTTCATCGTCCTTAGAATATTGAATCGTACAAATAAAGAAATGGTATCACGTGTCGCTAATGAGTTAAATGTGTCGAATAGTCATATTACAGCTGTTACAGAAAAATTAATTAATAAAGGTTTCGTAACCCGTTCACGTTCTACATCAGATCGCCGAGTTGTATATTTAGAGATTACAGAACAAGGGAAAGATTTAGTTGCGAAAATGGAAGAGGCGAAAAAACGATACTTACAAGAAAGATTTTCCGCACTTTCAGAAGATGAAATGAATGTAATGATTTCTATTTCCCAAAAACTTATTTAATTAATTACAAACGAGAAAACGTTTACCTAGTGGAAAAGAAGACCTTCCTTATATGTGGAAGGTCTTCTTTCTTGTGTAATAGCTTATAAAAATAAAATGTGTATGAAAAAAGATAGAGCGCCATACTACTAATAATGGAAGGAGGGAGAAATATGACGAATCGTAATGGTAGTAAAGGAAGCGCGAATCAAGGTTCACCAAAATCAGGAAAGTTTAATCAGGAATTTAGTACTGAATTCGAAACTGGTAACGATAATAAAGGGAAAGAATATCGTTCAAAAAAAGGAAGTAAATCAAAAAAGGAGTGAATCATTTCACTCCTTTTTTGATTTAAGATGCTGCCGATTGATCTGTATTATATTTTTCTTCTGATTTTGCGACAATCATTGCGCAAATTGCATCACCGGAAATATTTACAGCTGTTCTAGACATATCTAGGATGCGATCAATACCGATAATTAAAGCAATACCTTCTACTGGTAGGTTTACTTGATTTAAAACCATTGTAAGCATTACAAGTCCAACACCTGGTACACCAGCAGTGCCGATACTAGCTAGTACAGCAGTTAATACGACCATGGCTAATTGTGCTAATGTAAGTTCAACTCCGTACACTTGAGCGATAAATACAGTTGCCACACCTTGCATAATGGCAGTGCCATCCATATTAATCGTTGCACCTAGTGGTTGTACAAAGGAGCTTATCGCTTTTGAAACTCCAAGTTTTTCTTGTGCCGTTTTCATTGCGAATGGAAGAGATGCATTAGAGCTAGATGTACTAAATCCAATTGCCATTACTGGTCCGAAATGTTTAAAGAAACGAATAATACTTTCTTTTGCTAATATCTTTAATAAGCCGCCATATATGAAGACACCGTGAATAATGAGTACTAACATAACGACTATCATATACTTGAACATCGCAGCGACGCCTGCAAGCCCCATTTTACCAACGGATGAAGCAAGCAAACCAAATGTTCCAATTGGGGCTAATTTCATAACGAGATTAACAAGATACATCATTAATTCGTTGCCCTGTTCAAGTAATGAATGGATACCTTGAACTCGTTTTCCTAAAACAGCTAAACCGAGTCCGATTAATGCAGCAAAGGCAATAATTTGTAACATGTTACCATCAGCCATCGCTTTAGCTGGATTATCTGGCACAATATTCAGCAATGTATCGACGAAAGATGTTTCAGTTTTTGCACCTTCATACGTAAGCCCGTCTGTTTTAAAGTTACCGCCAGTTCCTGGTTTGATGATAAGTGCAAATGTCACTGCAATAGAGATAGCAACTGCTGTTGTGACGAGAAAGAATGAAATTGATTTTAAACCGATTCTTCCAAGTTGTTTCGGATCTCCAAGACCAGCAGCCCCTAGTACGATGGAAATGAATACAACAGGAACAACTAGCATTTTAATGAGTCGAATAAACAGTTGGCCAATTGGGTTAAACACATATTGATTTAAAGGTTCAAAAATAGATGGTGCAGCTAAATTTAAAGTGAGTCCAACAATTAGACCAAGAAACAATGCAAGTAAGATCGCTTTTGTTTGCTTCAATAAAATCCCCCCCTGTTTTTGTACAATTACTTTCTAAATGAATTGTACCGAAAAAATCCCTATTTTAACAATATTTTCTGAATATTTCGCAAGGTTTTATTTGTTTTTATATGAATAGTCTGATTTTCCAGTAGTTTATAGAAAGAATAAATTTCAGAAAATAAAATAGACCATCACATAGGATGGTCAAAGGAAGGGGACAATTTATGTCAATTTAATTAGGGATGGAAGCTATTCAAAGACACTGGGGAATGTCTT